>CAKUKT010000082.1 GCA_934663655.1 uncultured Victivallaceae bacterium | reverse complement strand
TCCGGAGGAGGGAGTGAACTGCGGCATATCGATCGAAGCGTAGAATTTCACGCCGTATTTTTTGCAGAGTTCGGCGGAGTATTTCCAGGGATTGAGGTGGAAATTTCCGGCGGCGATCATCATGTCGACCAGCCCATCCCGGAACCAGGTCTCCAGATCAACGCCCATTTCCATGCAGTAATCGACCGAATCGGGCACCCGGATCGCGATCAGCACCGGACGACCGCGCATACGTCCGTATTTATCGGCGAGCCGCCGGACTTCACGCATAAGCCGGGTCATGATCTCGCGCTCCTCCGGACTCACCTTTTTTCCCCAGGCTACCGATTTGAACAGGTTCGGCTGGCGGAAGAAGTCCAGACTCAGACCATCGACATCGTACTTTTCCAGAATCTCCCCAACATGAGCGATAAAATAGTCCTGCACCGCCTTCTGCCCGTAATCAAGCGAACTCCACGCCCCATACGGAGACGGCTTGTCCCAGCTGCCGAAAAGCAGTTCCGGATGCTTGCGCTTGAAGGGAGGAAAGAGAATATGAGGCGCCCCCGGTCGGTCGGCGACATCGTGCACATCGTTCATCCGCACATCGACGAAAATTTCCAGATCATTTTCGCGCGCGTATTTGATCTGTTCGGTCAGCGTGTCGGTTCCCTGCTCAAACAGCCATGGGGTGAGGTTCACCCGGTTGTCTTCCGGACCGAATTTGACCATCAGCGGATCTGCATTTTTAATCTTCAGCGAAACATGCCCGAACCCCGCCTCCGTCGGAGTGTAGAAAACCGTGTCCACCTCGGTGTTCTTGAGGTAACTGGTGCGCAGATCAAGCCAGTTGGCAATCGATTTCTCGCGGTTCTTCGGAAAGACCAGACAATCATCACCGTCGTTCTCGTAAATCACCTGGCGCGGGCGGTTCTTCGCCGCCTCGCACATCCGGCTCCACTCCTCGTCACTGACCGGTTCGGCGGCGACAACCGGAACCAGCGCGACGGCAACCAGCGACGCGAAAAGCGCGACGGCCCGACAGGGGAATCGATCTCTTGTCATCCTTTGTTTCTCCGTAGTTTTAGGACGCGGTTTGGCTGAGCAGATATAATGGAATATATCTCCCACAGAAAAAATTTCAAGCTGTTTTCGCTTAAATTTCCGTCCCGCGGAAATGTTCTCCAGACCTCCTGGATTTCTCCGCTGCCCGGATCGAAAATTTGTAGAACAATAGTTGAATATATCTCACGTCAAAAAAAATTTCAAGCTGCTTTTACGCAATTTTCCATCCCGGCGGGAAAAACGATCAGTTTTGAATATCGTTGCAACGGTTGAATTTTTGCCGCCGATGGTTTATATTATTCATAATATCAGATGTAAGACGATCTTCGCCCACCGGTCACCGGTTGTGCGTCATCAAAAAAGCGCCCGCCCGGGCCTGGAACGGAAACGATGAAAAGTTTTGAAAGTTTGTTCGTTGAACTCAAAGCCAAACAGGCCGCGCGCGATCCCGATTCCGGTACCGTGCGCGAACTCGCCCGCGGAACCCATTTCATCGGCAAAAAAGTGCTCGAGGAGGCAGGTGAGGTATGGCTCGCCGCCGAGTACGAAGGCCGGGAGAAAACCGCCGAGGAGATCTCCCAGCTGCTCTATCACCTCCAGGTGATGATGCTCGACCGCGGCATTGAACTTGAGGACGTCTACAAATACCTTTGAATTTCAACGCTTTAATATAAGAAGGATTTTCCTGATTTTGATAAAGTTCGCCATTCCCAACAAGGGCGCGCTCTCCGAGGGCGCCGTCGAACTCCTCCGCGCCGCCGGATACCGCTGTACCCGCAGCGGCCGGGAACTCGCAGTACAGGACCCCGAAAACCACCTTGAATTCATCTTTCTGCGACCGCGGGACATCGCGCTCTACGTTGGACGCGGTATTATCGACTGCGGCATAACCGGCCGGGATCTCGCGATCGACAGTGGCGCGGAGGTCGCGGAACTCTTCCCGCTCGGTTTCGGCAAATCCCGCTTCTGCTTCGCCCTGCCGCGCGGCGAAGCCGTCAACGGTACCGCCTCGCTCAACGGCAAGCGCATCGCCACCAGCTATCCCGGACTGCTCGCCGGCAAGCTCGCGGAAATGGGTATTACCGCAGAAATCGTCCGGCTCGACGGCGCGGTGGAAATCTCCATCAAACTCGGCGTCGCCGACGCCATCGCCGATGTCGTCGAATCCGGCGCGACCCTGCGTGAAGCCGGCCTTGAAATCGTCGGTGATCCCATGCTTCACTCCGAAGCGCTGCTGATCGGCAACCGGGCCGAACTGGCAACCCACCCCACCGTCTCCCGGATGATCGCCAGAATGCGCGGGATCCTGCTCGCCCGCGACTACGCCATCGTGGAATATGACATCGATCGTGCGCTCCTCGACGCCGCCGCCAAGCTGACCCCCGGCATCGAATCCCCGACCATCGCCCCCCTCTCCCGCCCGAACTGGGTCGCGGTCAAGGCGATGGTCAAGCGCAGCGAATGCAATCGGATCATGGATGAACTTTATGAACTCGGCGCCCGCGGCATCATCATCTCCGACGTCCGCTCCTGCCGACTCTGAAATTACGGAAAGAAGAAATATGGCTGAAAACATTCTCGCGCGGGCAAAAGAGGTTTTCGATATCGAGGTCGAGGGTGTTGTAGCGGTGCGCGACGCGCTCAGCGGTTCCTTCGAAGAGCTGGTGCGGTGTTGTTCGGAGGCGATCGACCGCGGTGGCAAGGTGGTGCTCACCGGCATCGGTAAGTCCGGATACATCGGTAAGAAAATCGCCGCCACCCTCTCCAGCGTCGGAACGCCGGCGGTTTTCATGCATCCGGTGGAGGCGCGCCACGGTGATCTGGGAATAATCCAGAAACACGACCTGCTGATCGCGCTCAGCTACAGCGGTGAAACCGAAGAACTTCTGGTGGTGCTGACCCCCGCCAAACGGCTCGGCGTCGAACTTGTCGGCATCACCGCCAGCGCCTCATCGACCCTCGGAACCATGTGCGACCTCGTCGTCGAAATGCCGGTGCCGCGCGAAGCCTGCCCATTCAACCTTGCTCCGACCACCAGCACTACCGCCCTGCTCGTCCTCGGCGACGCACTCGCGCTCACGCTGCTGGATACCCGCGGCTTCACCAAGTCGGATTACGGGCGTCTTCATCCAGGCGGAGCCATCGGCCGGATGGTCACCATGCGCGCCGCCGATATCATGCGCAATCTCGAACATTCGGCCATCGTGCGGACCCAGACCACGGTGCGCGAGGCAATTTACCTGATGGGCCACGCCCGCTGCGGATCGGCAATCGTCGTCGATGAGGAGGGGGTGCTGCTCGGAATCTTCACCGACGGGGACTTCCGGCGCGGCGCCGAACGCGATGACCGGATCCTCTCCCGCCGAATCGGCGAAGTGATGACCCCTAATCCGGTCTCGGTGCGTTCGGATGCGCTGGTGGTCGAAGTGCTGAAATTGCTCGAAGAACGTAAAATTGATGATATTGTCGTCGTCAATGAAGCCCGGAAGGTTCAGGGATTCATCGACGTTCAGGATCTGCCCGGATTGAAAATTATGTAGGAAACGCTGAACATCGGATCGCCCGCCCCTCCCCCGCGACAGCAAAAAAGGCAGGAAGCAGGAAATTCGTCAGCAGTTTCTCCATTTTGGGAGTTTCGCTTGTGATGCATTGGAAACACTGGTTGATCTGCGTACTTTCAGGTGTGGCCGGAGTGCTGTACGCCGACGACACCTCGGCCTCGGCCGCCTACATGGCAGGCCGGAACGCCTATCTCGAAGGAGACTACTACCAGGCCGCCACCGAATTTGCGAAAGCGGAAATTGAGGCCGACTCTCCGGCGATCAAGGCGAATGCGCTGCTCGCCCAGATCGGCGCCTGGCGGATGTGCGAACTATATTACCGGGAATTTCAGGCGATCGAAACGCTGCTGACCCACTATCCGGAATATGCGAATTTCTCCGAACTTATCGAACGCGAATATGCCATCGGCCGGGAGTTTCAGAGCGGTAAACGCGAACCCGCCTACTGGAGTTTGCGCTGGATTCCCTGGCTCACCGGTCCGGACAAGAGCAGTGAAATTTTTTCCAAGGCCCTCGAACGCGCCCCGTTCGCTGATTCAGCTCCCTCGGCGCGGCTGCGCCTCGCCTGGATCTACGACCAGGAGGGCAAATACAAAGATTCTCTGAACGAATTGCGCATTCTGGTTCGCGACTATCCGGATTCCAGCGAAAGCCGCGAATACGGCTATCTCGCCCTCGCCGACGGCCTGCTGACCCTCGCGCAGAAAGGTGACGGCGACGGAGCACTGACCGCCGAGGCGGTCGATGCCCTCGAGGAACTGCGCCGCCGCAATCCCTCTCCGGAAGCCCTGGAATTCGCCAACCGCAAACTGCTGATCGCCCGCGACCGCCAGGCCGAACGCCTCGGCGAAATCGCCGAATTTTATCAGGGCCGGGGACGCGATGACGCCGCCGCCGCTTATCTGGCGCAGGTGTTGCGCGACTACCCGGAAAGCCGTTACGCCGTCGAGGCCGAGGCCAGGTTGGTTGAAATTGATTCTACGTTCACCCCGGGGGATTTTCAGCCCGATTCCGGCGCCCGGCTGCCGAAATTCCGGAGCTACGAACTTCCTGAAGAGGCGACCAGAACCCTGATCATCCCCGGCGAAAACGACAACCATTATCTGCTCCCGGTGCCGAACCTGAAACTGGAACCCGCCACCGACAACGCCATCGGAGAAACCCACCAATGAAAATGACATATTTGTTTCGGCGGCTGCCGCTGTTCATGCTCGCCTTGCTGACGCTTTCCGGCTGCGGATACCGGATCGGCAACCTCGGTCACCCTCAACTCAAATCGATCGCGGTGGCGCCCGTCGTCAACGAAACGCTCTCCTACAACCTGGCCGCCCAGACCAGAAACATGCTGTGCGAACGCATCACCACCGACGGAACGATGAAACTCGTCGGTGAAAGCACCGCCGACTGCATTCTGTATGCCCGGGTCATGGATGTGAAATTCTCCGAATCCGCCTCCAGCAGCACCAGCCGCAGCCGGGACGGTTGGGATCAATACACCCCCACCCAGTGGCTGGTAAAGATTTCAATCGAGTATTCGCTGGTGATTCCCGGCCGCTTCACCCCGCTCATCGATAAACGCATGGTGTCTGGAAGCGCCTACTTCATGGCCGGCCCGGATCTTGAGTCCGCCCGCGCCAACGGAACCCGTCAGGCAGCTTACGATGCGGCCAAAAAACTTGTCTCCGATATTACCGAGGCATGGTGACGGGGAACAGGATGGTGGATGTTTTATGCCCGCTCATTCGCCTGAAAGTTCCGGAGTTGCCCGGAATACTCCGGCTTGCCTGCCTCGCCATAAGTGATTATGCCGCTGAAGCGGCGCCAGCCGGGTTCCCCGGTGATCGGGAGTTGACGGAAAAAACAACCCATCGTCCTTCATGCATCCGGAGTTGAGACGGTGCTTAACAATTACGTAAAAAAAGGTCAATTGCTCTTTCTGCTGTCGTTCGCGGCGCTGATCGCGGTCGGCACGCTGTTGCTGATGCTGCCGGGCATGCACCGCGAAGCAACCCTGAACTGGGTGGATGCGCTTTTCACCGCCACCAGCGCGGTATGTGTGACCGGACTTACCGTCAACAACGTCTGCGACTTCTCCGGAGTCGGACAATTGATTCTGTTGTTCCTCATGCAGCTGGGCGGCATCGGCATCATGACGTTGAGTTCGGCAATTCTGCTCGCACTCGGCCGGGGGTTGTCTTTCAGCGACACGCTGCTGGTTTCCACCCTTCACGACAACTTCTCCCTCCGCGGCGCCGAAAGCCTGACCAGCACCGTCATCCGCTACACCCTCGTCAGCGAATGTGTCGGCCTGGTCATCATCTACTGCGGTCTGCTGTTCGGCGGCGGCCCTTGGCTGGGATCAATATGGAATGCGACTTTTCTTTCGGTCAGCGCCTTCTGTAATGCCGGACTGGCCCCCTTCATCGACAGTCTCGGCGGCGTCCATCCCCTGGTGAAACTCGGCTGCTCCGGACTGAATATCCTCGGTGGTCTCGGCGTCTACGTGATCTACGATCTACTGCAGGTGCTTCGAAAACGCCAGAAACATCTGCGCGTTCACTCCAAGGTGGTCCTGCTTACCACGTTGCTGCTGCTGATCTTTGGCATGTGCTTTCTCCGGCTATCCGGAATGCGGAATGGGGATCCCGTTCCCTGGCTCGACGCCTGGTTCGTTTCGGCGTCGGCGCGGACAGCCGGTTTCACCACCTTGCCGCTCGCCGATCTTCCGGAGGTGTCGCAGATGATGCTCATTCTGCTGATGCTGATCGGCGGCTCCCCGGGTTCAACCGCCGGCGGCATGAAAACCAGTACCATCGCAGTGGCGGTGGCGGCATTGCTGAGTACCTTCAAGGGTGACGCAAATACGTTGATGTTCAAGCGTGAAATCCCGACCGTCAACGTAATGCGAGCCTTTGCGATTATCGTTTCCTTCATTCTGCTGGCCTGTTTCGGCGCGATGGTGGTGCGGATTCTGACTCCGAAAATATTGATGCTTAATGCTTTCTTTGAAGCCGTGTCGGCACTTACCACCACCGGACTCTCGATCGGAAACACCACCATCTCCCTGACCCCGGGAGGAAGAATATTCATAACCTTATTCATGTTCATCGGGCGGGTTGGCCCCTTTACCATTATGCTTTTCCTGCTCGGCAGGGAAAAACCGGACAAACTCCGCTATCCGCAGGAGCGAATAATCATCGGATGAACGAACTCAAATCACCGGCGCAACTCCTCCTTGCCCGGCAATCAATCGGAGAAATCGCCAAATGAGTAAAAACAGTTATGCGGTACTCGGACTCGGCTCCTTCGGTTCGACTCTGGCGGTCGAACTGAGCAAAGCCGGCCACACGGTACTGGCGTGCGACCTGAATCCATCCCGCGTGGACGAACTTCGCGACAAAGTCGCCCAAGTGGTTATCGCCGACGTAAGCAATGAGGAGACGGTAAGAGAACTCAACGTCAGCAAATTCGATGCGGTAATCCTCGGAATGAGCAGCTACCTCGAAAAACAGATTCTCGCCCTCACCCATCTCAAGCAGGAGGGGGCCAAGCGGATTCTCGCCAAAGCCAGCACCGCGATTCAGGATCGGATTCTCACCCGGCTCGGCGCCGACGAGGTCATCCTTCCGGAGCAGGACCTCGCCCGCCGCCTCTCCCGCCGCCTCTCCTTTTCCAACATCACCGACCTGATCGAATTCAAGGAGGGCGCCTGGATCGGCGAAGTTACCGTCCCGGAGCAGCTCGCGGGAAAAACTCTCAAGGAGCTCGATCTGCGCAACCGCCACCAGGTTACGGTGCTGCTGTTGCGCCGTCCGGGAAGCACGGTGGAGAGCACGCCGGGACCGGACACCCGGCTCTCCAAGGACGATCAGCTTACCGTATTCGGCAAACAGGAATCAATCATCGGACTGTTCAAGGAAAAATGAGGTGAATAAATGAGTGAATGCATCTTCTGTAAAATTATTTCCGGAACCATCCCGTCGGTCAAGATCTACGAGGACGACCTTGTACTGGCCTTTCTGGACATCTCACCGATCAACTTCGGGCACACGCTGGTGATTCCCAAAGAGCACCACTCCTCCGCTGCCACGATTCCGGAACCGACCGCCGGCCGGATGTTCCATATCGGAGCGCGCATCGGCGTGGCGCTCAAACGCCGTCTCGATTACGACGCCTTTAATCTGCACCTGGCGGACGGTTCGGCCGCCGGTCAGGTGGTGATGCACGCGCACCTGCATGTGGTGCCGCGCGGCGTCTCCGACGGCTTCCACTGGAACTGGCGCCAGCTCTCCTATCCGGAGGGTAAAATGAACGAAATCGCCGCCGAGGTTTCGGCCCGACTGGCCGCCGATCTCGCCGAATAATTCCCGGAAACCGGCACCGTGATGAAAAAATTTGCATGGCTGATCGCGGCGTTCTGGCTCGGGTTCACGATTTCCGCCGGAGACAAGCTCGACGAGATCGAGGAGCTCGTCGACGCCATTGAACGCGGTTACTGGACCACGCTCCGGATGAGAGGAGAGAGTCGTCGCACCATGGAAAACCGGATCAGCTCCACGCTCAAACTGGCGCGGGATGTCCAGAGTGAAACCCGCGCCTCCGGAAATGCGGATCTCACCTACTCATTACTGGTATTACAGCGGGTTTTTTCGGATGTGCGTCCGGCTGATCTCCAGAAATTCAATCTGAAATTCCGTACCACCACGATGCGCGACTACCGTCCGCAATACCGGAGATGGCTGCGCGAACAGCAGGAGAACGAGTCCCGGGACTCAGAAGAACCGGACGCCAGACGCAAAAAGCGCCGTATCGATACCGATCCCGATCTCACCAACGTCGATCCCGAAGAATATGGCAACTGGGTGACTGAAATCGTGAACGACAACCTCGAAAAAGTCCGTACCTCTTCCCGTAACCCCTCCAGCCGGGAAGAGAAGACCCGCGACCGCATCGTCGAATACCACCACGCGATCTTATCGCTCCGCCTCGGCATGGTCGAACTGCGCCGCGCCTACGGCGCAGATCACTTCAAATAGCCGAGCGAAATCAAAGTTCAACCCCCGGTATCCCCGGCAAGAACCAGAGAAAACAGTATCATGAATGCAAAAATCATTGACGGCAAAGCGATTGCCGCCGAATTCAACGAAGAAACCAGACAAATTGTCGCCACCCTCACCGATCGGGGAATCGTCCCCGGTCTGGCGGTGGTGCTGATCGGCAATGATCCGGCATCACAAGTTTACGTACGCAATAAAATCCGCGCCTGTGCCGCGCTGGGGCTCCATTCGGAGCTCCATGAACTGCCGGAGAGCGCCGACAACGCCGAAGTCCTCAACCTGATCGACCGTCTCAACCACAATCCGGAAATTCACGGCATTCTGGTGCAGTCGCCGCCGCCGCCGCAGATCGATGAAGCGGCGATCATCAGAGCGATCGACCCGCGCAAGGATGTGGACTGTTTTGCGGCGGAAAATGTCGGCCGGCTGCTGATCGGCGAAACCGACGGATTCAAGCCCTGCACCCCGTGGGGAGTCATCGAATTGTTACGTCGTTCGGGAATCCCGACCCGCGGCGCCCACGCGGTGATCGTCGGCAGATCCAGCATCGTCGGCAAACCGATGGCGGCGCTGCTGATGCAGAAAGCTCCCTGGGCCGATGCGACGGTGACGCTGGTTCACTCGGCGACGCCGGATATCCGTGCGTTTACCCGTTCGGCGGACATCCTCATCGCCGCAGTCGGCAGACCGGAATTGATCCGCGGCGACTTCATCAAGCCCGGAGCGACGGTGATCGATGTCGGCATCAATCGTGTCGCCGACCCGGAAACCGGCAAAAACAAACTCACCGGCGATGTCTGTTTCCGGGAAGCGGTGGAGATCGCCGGAGCAATTACCCCCGTCCCCGGCGGCGTCGGCCCGATGACCATCGCGGTGCTGATGCGC
>CAKUKT010000081.1 GCA_934663655.1 uncultured Victivallaceae bacterium | reverse complement strand
CACCAGAACCATCTGGGGATATGCGATCGGCGGCCTGCCGGTGTTCTTTCTCTTTTATTTTGCCGGCCTGGCAGTCTTCGCCTATTTCAAGACCGTCGGCGCCGAAGTGCTGCCGGTCGGCGCCGACGGCGACACCGCCTTCAACTACTTCATCACCCGAGGACTGCCGATCGGCCTGCGCGGGCTGCTGATTTCCGGGATTCTGGCGGCAGTGATCTCCACCGTCGATTCGGTGCTCAACAGCCTGAGTACGGTTTTCGTACACGACGTCTATGCCCGGGTACTTGCTCCCCGGCGGAATACCGAGCACTATCTGAAAATCGCGCGTATCTCCACGCTGCTGTTCGGTATCTTGGCGATTATGCTCGGAGTTGGCATTGTCGCAGTTTTCGACGGCGGGGATTATCCGCTGATCGAAGTTTCCAACGTCTGCCTCGGACTTTTCGGATCGTTCACCGGCGGCTTCTTCGTTCTCGGACTGCTGTCGCGTCGTGCCAATTCCGGCGGTGTGATCTGCGGTATGGTGCTGGCGGCGTTGTTCGGTTGTTACGTCACCTTTTTCCATTATCTCGGCAAGCCGCCACAGGAACGGGTCAGCTTTATGCTGATCAGCCTCGGCCCGACTTTGACGGCGATTTTCGGAGGATGGCTGGCCAGCTGCTTCTTTTCCGCGCCGTCGGAGAAGACGCGGAATTTTGTGGTCTGGGGGATGTTCTCGCGAATCCGCTCCGGGTCACTCGGACGCGGTAATATCGGTTGCGGAGACCGGAAATGAACGAATTGCTGCTCGCCTGGCGCGATGTGACCATTCTGCGGGATGGGGATATAATTGATTTCGGGAACAGCTGTTTCCGGCGGAGGATTTCACTTGCCGACGGAAAACTGCGTACGGTATCGCTCTGCAATGTTGATGGTCGGGAGCTGGCCGCTGCGGACAAGCGTGAGGCTGATTTCTGGTTCATCGGCTACAACCGTCCCGGGATCAATTGTGCCGATTATGTGGTCGCCGGGGTGACTGCCTGTACGCGTCCTGCCGGTATGTCGCTGCCGGAACATGCCGAACTGACATTGACGCTTTTCGAACCGGGGCAGCAGCTCGAATACCGGCGGAGTTACCGGATTATTGCCGCTTTCCCCGGTTGTATCGCCGTTACCGCGATGCGGGCGGCGGTGATGCCCCGGTGTCACTGGTCACGTGATCTCGCCGACGAAGAGGGTAACGGACGTGCCGGTGATCCGGCGGCATTTTTCAGTTGCGGAGATTCGGTGAAGTTTGTTTCCGGTTTCACAGCCGGTCCGGCAGTGGAGTTCACCGGTCGCACCGATTACCACGATGAACTGGTCTGTGAACATCCCCGCCCGGGGGAATATTGCCGCGGCAATCTGCTCTTTGTCGGCGATGACAGTGGCGCCGGGGCATTGTTCATTCAGGAATCTCCGCCGTCGGCGGAACGGCGCGACTTCGAGCAATTTGATTTCCGTTGCGAATCCGACGGGACGGTCAGTTCCTGTGGTTGGGGGCTGGCTCCCGGAGAGGTGCGCCCGGGGCGCTGGTACGAATCCGATCGTCGGACATTGCTGCTGTACCGGTCGCGGGCCGAAGCGGATCTGTGGTTGCGGCGCTATCAGCGGCTGCGTTCGGGCGGCGGACCGGACGGTGCGCCGGTGACGGTGAACCCGTGGGGATCACTACGGTTCCCGAAGCTGGTTGACGAGCGGTTTACAGTACAGGAAATCGCTGCGGCTGCTGATCTCGGCGCCACTCATTATCAGATTGACGACGGCTGGCAACGGGGGGAGGGGCTGCGTTCGCTGTTTATCTACAACCATAAAATTACTCCGGAGTTCTGGTCGATCAACAAGGAACGTTTCCCGCACGGTTTTGAACCGGTTGCGGCGGCCGGACGCGCCGCCGGGGTGGAACCGTCTCTCTGGATTGCTCCCTCCGCCAATTGCGAATACCGGGATTGGCGTGATACCGCGAAGATAATAATGGATTTTTACCATCGATACGGAATCTGCGTTTTCAAACTGGATGCGGTGTTGCTGCGTACCGATGAGAGTCAGCGGAATCTCGAGAAGCTGATGCGTTATTGCCGCCGAAGTTCGGCGGGACGGATCCGATTCCACCTTGACATCACCAACGGACAGCGGGGCGGCTTCTTTCTCTTTCCTGAGTACGGGGAACTTTTCCTGGAGAACCGCTATGTCTGCAACGGCAGAACCGGTCAATGCCGTTATCGCCCGGAACAAACGCTTCGAACGTTATGGCAGTTGGCCGGATATATACCGATCCAGCGGCTGCTGGTGGAGATCCCGTCGCCGGAGGAGGTGCTTCCGGAACTCTATTTTGACGGTACAGATCCGCGGCGTTACCCGGCTGACTACTGGGGCGCGGTGGGATTATTCAGCAATCTGCTGTACTGGTTTTCGCCGTCGTTGCAGAGCCGGGAGTTATTGACAATCTTCCGGCAGGTGACGGAACTTCACCTGCAACTGCGGAAGCGGATTTTTGCCGGAGAAATTTTTCCGATCGGTCAGGCTCCGGACGGAAGTTCGATCACCGGCTTTCAGTCGCACGATTTCGCCACCGGTTCCGGGTTGCTGCTGCTCTTTTGCGAGCATGCTGCCCCGGTCGCAGGACGAGTGCAACTGCATCCGGCGACCGGGCGGATCCGGCCTCCGGAACTTCTGCACGGCGGCGCGAAGATCGCCACCGCAGGCGATACAACGGAGGTTCGCGTATGTTTCGAACGCCCCGGTTCCTGGCTGGTGGCGGAATACTCCGCCGCGGCGGTACGTCCGGATTCAGGCGCGTTTGTCGTGGCCGACGATTTCTCCGGGACGCGTCGTGACCTCCGGCCACAGCTTGCGGCCGGGGTAAATTGCCGTGTTGATGCCGGTGTGAACTCCGGCACCGACAATCGCGCCGAATTTACGCCGTCCGGTATCGACCAGAGTTCCAGCGACCAGAGACCGGTGGTTTCGTCCGTCGTGGCGGAGGTTGCCGATGATGGTTCCCGCGCCGAAATTAACCCGTTCGGCGATCACCGAGTCTCCGACGTAGCTGAGATGGCCGATGCTTGAGTGCGCCCCGATTACGGAATTTTTGATCTCCACCGCCTGGCCGATGTGAACGCCATCGCCGATCACGCTGTTGCCGCGCAGATAACAGTTCGGCCCGATCTTGCATCCCGAACCGATGATCACATTGCCTTCGATGTAAACCCCGGGCAGCAGCCGGGAACCGCTTCCCAGGGTGATGTGTCCGTCGATATGGACCCCGGGCAGCACTTCGCCCTCGATCCGGTCGGAGTCGAGACGCGCGGTCAACGCCTCGTTGACGGCGAGGAGATCCCAGGGAAAGCGGAGCCGGAATCCCTCCGCTGGAAAGCGTTCCGCAATGGCGGCTTCCCCTCCGGCAGCGAGCGTCTCCCCGGTGGCCGGGTCGATGACCACGAAATTTTCAACCACCGCCAGCCGGTCGATAAGTTCGGGGGAGGGAATGAAATCCGCCCGCCAGGTGATCTCCCCGGTCAACGCGGCCAGCGCCCGGGGAAGATATTCGTCGAGCGGCTGATTTAGTACCGCAAGATCAGTCGCCACAGTCGTCAACGGGGCAAGTTCAGGGATTTCCACTGGAATGATTTTCAACATTTCAACACCTCCGGATCGATCGCAGTCGTCAGACGGTTGCTCCATGACTCGGTTGTTTTTTCATCCCGGGATTCAACGAGAATGCGCAGCTTGTTCTCGGTGCCGGAATAGCGGATCAGGGCACGTCCGGACTCTCCGAGCTCGTCGCGCATTGCCTGCAGCTGCCGCTGCAGTTCCGGCATCTCCTCCAGCGGACGTTTTTCGATGACGGGCAGGTTGATCAGCCGCTGGGGATATTCGCGCATGAAGGCGGCGGCTTCGCGTAAGGTACGGTTTTCCCGTTTCATCTGTTCGAGTACGTGCAGGGCGGTGATGATGCCGTCGCCGGTGGTGACGTAATCAAGGAAGATCACATGGCCTGATTTCTCTCCGCCGACATTGCAGTTGTGTTCGCGCATCGCCTCGATCACCTTGTGGTCGCCGACGTCGGTGGTGATCACACCGATTCCGGCTTCATGCAGCGCCGCAACCAGTCCGAGGTTGCTCATCACCGTGACCACCGCCGCATCGCCGGAAAGCCGCCCGCGCCGATGGCAGTCGAGCGCAATCATGCCGATAATCCGATCGCCGTCGACAATGTTGCCGAGATCGTCGCAGAAAATGACCCGGTCGGCGTCGCCGTCAAGGGCGATGCCGAGGTCGGCACGATGTTCAACCACGAGACGCGAGAGGTGTTCCGGAGCGGTGGCGCCGCAGCCGGCGTTGATGTTCTCTCCGTCGGGCGAAACCCCGACCGCAATCACTTCCGCACCGAGTTCCCGGAAGATCGGCGGCGCCAGCGGATAAGCGGCTCCGTTCGCGCAGTCGAGCACCAGTTTGATTCCCGACAGCGGACGGTTGCGGATTGAACTCTTGGCGAACTCAATATACCTGCCGCGGGCGTCGTCGATCCGTCGGGCTTTGCCGATCATGCTGTTGGCAATGTGGGAGCTGGAAAGTTCCTCGTCGGCGATCAGCCGCTCAATCTCCTCGGTGCGGCGGTCGTCGAGCTTGAAGCCGTCCGCTCCGAAAATCTTGATTCCGTTGTCCTCGGCCGGGTTGTGGCTGGCGGTGATCATGATGCCGCAGTCGGCGCAGAGCGAACGGGTCAACTGCGCCACCGCCGGCGTCGGCATCGGACCGACCGCGAGCACATCCATCCCCATGCTCAGCAGTCCGGCCGAGATTGCATTTTCAAGCATATACCCCGAGAGGCGCGTGTCTTTGCCGAGCACCGCCCGGCGCGAACCATGGCCGCCCGCCGCGCACTCCTTGGCGACCGCTTTGCCGACCAGCAGGGCAAGTTCCGGGGTGATCGGAAAAACGTTGGCCTTGCCGCGGATTCCGTCGGTTCCGAAAAGTTTCATATTGTTCCTGTCATCGTTTCATGAGTTTCAAACTTTATCCAATATAGACCAGGAAAACCGATTTTTCCACTATTTTATGGATTTTTTTGCAAAATAAATGGACTTTTGGTTGAAACTGCCGATTTCCCATCCGCCGGTACCGCAATAAAAAAAGCGCGGAAACCAGAATGGTTCCGCGCCAACAAGATAAGAACCGGAGAGGTCATTCCCGGGTCAGCGAGGTCGGCCCGTTGACGCAGCCGCCGGGGCAGGCCATCAATTCAAGGAAGTTCGCCGGCAATTTCCCGGCGGCGTAAAGTTTCAGCTGCTGCAGTGACTTCGGTGTCAGGCCGTTGATGAACTTGGCGTCAAGTTTGAAGTCGGCGGCCATTTCCGTGGATTCGGAGAGCACCGCCTCCGTGACTCCGCAGCTGCGGGCGAAATTACGCGCCGTCGCCGTCGCCGGCCGCGGCAATTTCCAGGGTTCGCAGGCGATCACGTCGATCCGGCGGCCGGCGAGCATTGCGCCGAGTTCTTCAAAGCTCAGCACATAGTCGATCTCCCGGCGCCGGGCTTCGACCCGTTTCGCGATGCAGGGGCCGATGAAAACTTTTCTGGCGTCAGGGTGGCGTTCGGCGACGATCCCGGCGGTATAGACCATCGGACTCGGTGTGGTCGAGACATTCGGCAGAAATGAGGGCAGCTGTTTGCGAATCAACTCCACACAGGCCGGACAGCAGGAGGTGGTCATGATCTTTTCCCCCCTGGCGATCCGTTCCTGAAACTCCCGTGCTTCATTGGCGGTCGTCATTTCGGCACCGAGCGCCACCTCGATCACGTCAAAGAAGCCCAGCACCGAAATCGCCGAAAAGAGCTGCTCAATCGTACCGGGAAACTGTGATTCCGCCGACGGCGCCACCATCGCCACCAGTTTCTCTCCCCGCCGGAGTGCCGCCAGCACATCGAACAGCTGACTCCGCTCCATCACCGCACTGAACGGACACTTGCTGAAACATTTTCCGCAGTATACGCATTTGGAGAAATCAATCCGCGCCCGCCCATTGGCATCCTTGCGGATCGCTCCGGTGGGACACGCCTCCTCGCATGGTACCGTGGTCTTCATGATCGCGTTGAAGGGGCAGACACTCTGGCATTTGCCGCATTTGATGCACTTGGAGTAGTCGATCCGCGACACCTGGTTTTCCACGGTGATCGCCTTGGCCGGGCAGTTGTAGACGCAGGGGCGCGCGAAACAGCCGCGGCAACTGCCGGTGACCACATAGCGGGAATCCGGACAACCGGAACATCCGGCCGCGCATACTGACAGCGGTTCGGCATCCGCCGGCAGTTCCCGGCGGCTTCCCGCTTCCTGCAGGTAGTCTGAGAGCAGCCGCGTCTCATCGGTCTCCTCGTCGCAGGAAAACCCGAGCAGTGACATCAGCCGGTATTTGAGCACTGCGCGGTCGTGGTAGACGCAGCAGCGGCTCGAAACGCCGTCGCGGGGACGCAACCGGATCGGAATCTGGTCGATTTCCCGATCGAGCGTACCGTCGTCGAAAGCGCGGACCAGGCGGATCATCAACTCCCGGCGAATGTATTCCGCACCATTAATCATTGCCGCCTCCGTGGACCTTTTCCAGCAGTTTTTCCATCACCCGTTCGACCGTCGCCTGACCCATCACCTCCCCGTCGATGCGCACGAACGGCGCTCCGCCGAGGTTGTCGGCCATACAGAGGTCGAGGCAGGGCAGGGCGGATACCTCCACTTTGTCGGCCAGTTCCGGGGGCAGGGTCTCGCCGAAGGTGAGCAGTTTGGCGGCGCCGAGCATGTAGCAGGCGGTGCCGCAGCATATTTCCAGCTTGATTGGTGCCATTTGTTTTTCTCCGGTTGCGACGGCGTCGATCCCGACGCCGAACCGCGGTTAAAAATAGTTGATACTTATCTTTTTACGATATCTGGTTTCGAGCAGTTCCGAAATCCGTTTGATCAGATTGCGGCGCAATTCGAGTTCCAGCGGCAGGTTGGGATCCTGATGGGCCTCATTTACCTTGGTGCCGACGATAAATTCAATCCGGTCGTGTTCCATCATCCGGGTCAGAATCGCGCGGGCAGCCAGCGGCGCCGTTTCAAATTCATCATGCTCGAGCGCCTGACAGACCCGGGAAAGGGTCAGAATGCCTTCGGTTACCAGTCCAACCCCCGGCATCTTTCCCGGCGGAGGAAGCCCGCCGGAAACCTTTACCAGTTTGAGATCGATTTCGGTTCTGGCGTGCAGTTCGCGTTCAAGGATGTTCGCGGTGGTGCCGCCGCAGATGATCACGTGATCGAAACCGAGATTCGCCCGGGCCGCGAAGTCATGATCGTTTTCCTTGTGGTAGGGCGGCCCGGTCAGAATCCGCAACACCCGCGGAGTCCGCAGGTAGATGACCAGACAGGAGATATCGTCGAGGCACTTGCCCGGGGAGATGCTGAGCGCCTGGAACGCGATCGCGTCGGCGAGATCGCGGGCGGAAATTTCCGGCGACTTGCGAATCATTTCCCGGGCAAATTCCAGCACTCCCGAACGTCGCCAGCCGAATTTGCAGCCCGGCTGGCCGAGCCCCGCCTGGGTCACTCCGTCGGAGCAGACGATCAGCCGGTCTCCCGGTTCCATCCGCAGTTCGGAACACTCCACTTCGCGGTCCGGCCAGCGTTCGTTGACCACCGTCTGATGGGAACGCGCCGGTATCTCGGTTTCGCCCCGCAGGTGGATGTAGCCGGGATTGCCCATCTCAATAATCCGCGAAACCCCGCCGAGCCGGATATCCACCATCGAAAAGGTCGCATAACTGATCTTGCGCACTTCGCAGACCGGCAGCGAATCCATGATCGTCTCCGCCGCCTGCGCCACGTCGAGGTTGGAACGCAGAAAATGGAGCGCCATCGTCGTCGTCATGTTTGCCAGCATGTGCGCCTTGACCCCGCTGCCGAGACCGTCGGAGAGCACAGCCAGACTCCGGTTCTCGTTTTCAAGCGTCAACAACTGGTAGTCGTCACCGCAGGCCGCCTGCCCAGTCTTGGTATACTGGCGGCACTCCATTTCGATGAAGAGATCACCGTACATCGCCGTCTTCCTTCCGCGGCTGGTAGGAACCGGCGATCTGGTTGAGCAGAATCTCCGATTCGGCGATGTGTTCACCGAAGAGCCGGGCCACCTGCTGAACGGTGAGCACATTTTTGCGGATCACCTCGCGGGCCTTCTCCGCGATCTGTTCGCGCTGGAGTTCCGGTTTGGTCACATCCTGTACCACCGCGCCGGCGAATTTGCCCCGGGCAATTGAGAACACACTCAGGTTGATGATCTTGTCATTGAAGGGCTGATTGAATTTTTCGATTTCACCGCCGTTGTCCAGCACGCTTTCGAAAAGGTCGGCGGCGCCCGGAAGGAACTCCTCGATCCGGATCGAATTGAGATTGCCGAGCGTGTCGAAGATATCGGTTTCGCCGATCAATTCCGCGAAGTGACGGTTGCTCTCGGTTATTTCCAGCTGATTGTTCACGATCACCACTCCGGCGGGAATGTATCTGATCAGTGCATTGCTGGTCCGTTCGAAGTTCTTGCGCAGATAGTTGTGGCACATCGCCTCTTCGGCCTTGCACTCGAGCAGCGCCCGGGCGAAATCGCGGCAGGTGTTGTATCCGCAGGCGCCGCAGTTGAGTTCATCGGCGCGGGTGAACTTGCCGACCCGGGCGAGCGCCTGTTCGATCTGGGCCTCGGAGGGGTGCTTCTCAGTGATTTTGTCGCTGCAGTAGGACTCGGAGATGTTAACGGGAACCTCCCGCCCCGCGCTCGGATTGACGCTGCTGGCGGCATCGGTTTTCACCATCGTTTCCAGCGAAGCCGCGTCGGCCGGCATCACCGGACCGTTCACACAGCCGCCGTGACAGGCGAGTGCTTCAAGAAAAATCGACCGTTCGCCCACTTCCCCGTTCCAGCTGCCGAGCACGCGGGCGAGGTTGTCGAGCCCGGAGACCGCGAGGTAGCGCACCTGGTGATTGCCGTCCCGGAGAGTGTCGTTCATTCCGCCTTCGATGGAGTAGAAACGGCCTTCTTCGGCCTCGGCCGGTTCGGGCGCTTCCCCGTCCGGTCCGATCACTATTTTTTTCTCTTCAAACAGCTGTTCCAGCGAAGCGAATGTCAGCGCCAGATTGAGCTGATCCGGATGACGGTCGGCCTCGTTTTTCTTGGCCGCGCAGGGACCGAAGAATACCACTTTGATATCCTGACCGAAACGTTCCCGCAGCAGTTTACAGTGCGAGAGCAGCGGTGAATGGAGGGGAATGATATGGGAGGCGTAGTCGGGATGGTATTTGCGGATGTAATCCACACAGGCGGGGCAGGCGCTGGAAATCACCAGTTCGGGTTTGGTCAGCGCCCGCAGATAGCTGCTGGTGGCCGAACTTACCGCTTCCGCTCCGAGCGCGGTTTCGCTGGCGCCGGCGAAACCCGCCAGCTTGAGCGCATGAACCAGCTGCGGCAGCGTTTTACCGCGGAAATAACCGACCCAGCTCGGGGCGATCGACGCATAGACCCGGTCGCCGTTGCCG
>CAKUKT010000080.1 GCA_934663655.1 uncultured Victivallaceae bacterium | reverse complement strand
GCTGAACATCAACGGAGAAGTCATCGGGGTGAATGATTTCATCATGTCTCCTTCCGGCGGCAACATCGGGTTGAGCTTTGCGATTTCGGCGGAGATTGCCGAACGGGTTGCCGATGAGATGATCCGCAACGGTTACGTCGAGCGTCCGTGGCTCGGCGTCACCCTCCGGGAACTCGCCGCCGAGCAGCTTGAGGAGCTGGGGCTCGAACACGGTGCGATGGTTGAAAACATCTACCGGGATTCTCCGGCCGCCGAAGTGTTGCGTCCCGGCGATATCATTGTGGAGGTCGATGCCGCTCCCGTCATATCACCCCACGATCTGCGCAACCGGATTTTCGGGGCCGCTCCCGGCGACAACCTCACCATGAAGGTGTGGCGCGACCGCCGCATTCAGGAGTTGTCCGTCAAGCTGCAGCGGTCACCACGCAACTGGTTCAAACAGAACTTCCGCAACAATGTCCTGCATGTGCGTTCGTTCTGAAGGGCCGGGATGGCGGCGCGCGGCGGCGGCAGGGATCCCGTAATGGACAATTATCCGGATGCCGCTGGACAGGGAGAGCAATCTGAGTGAAACGACGGCCGAAAGCCGGAGAAGACAATCATCCGGGGCAGGGGAAGAATGTGCCGACACGAGGTTTCCGCAGAAATATTCTGGGTCCGGGGTGGTGGCGGCGGACAAAATGGGTTTCGGTGGTAACGCGGCGTTTGTGCATCCCGGTCCTTGAAACGGGGCGAGGAAAAAGTCCCGTTGTCGGCAGGTCGCAAAAAACGGCGACCGTATTTTCCTGATTAGAAAAAATACGGTCGCCACCGGTATTGCGAAAGGCAGTTCTCAGCTTTCCAGCAGCGATTTCATACGCGGCATCTGGCTCTCGATCGATTCGACCAGTTTGAACTGGTTGCGACAGCGGTCGAGGTTCTGCTGGGGACGGCGGATTTTGAAATAGACGTCGCCGTTGAGGTAGTCGGTCAGAAAACGGGTGCCGATTTCGAGCGTGATCAATTTACCGGCAAAGGGCAGCATCTCCTTTTCCGCCTGGGTCAGAAACTCCCCGGCGCTGCTGAGATAACCGCGCAGCAGCCCCTCGAACATGTCGAAACGCATTCCCACCTTGTTGAGATCAACTTCGTCCTCCTCCGCGGGATTGGTGCCGCTGCGCACCATGTCGCCGAAATCGTAAAGCGCCAGACCGGGCATCACGGTGTCAAGGTCAATCACGCAGATTCCCTCGCCGGAGAGGTCGTCGATCAGAATATTGTTGGATTTGGTATCGTTATGGGTGATGCGTTCCGGGATCGAACCTTCCGCATTGAGGCGCAGCAACAGCCCGGCTTCCTCCTTGCGGCTGAGCACAAAGTCGATTTCCCGGCTGAGCGAGGCGGCACGGCCGGCCACATCGCGGCGGACGGCTTCTTCGAGCGCGGCGATTCTTTTCGGCGTATGATGGAAATCCGGAATCGTCTCATGGAGTCGCTGTCCCGGCAGATCCACCAGATTGAGCTGAAAATCCCCGAACGCATGAGCCACCCGGAACGCCTGAGAGGGATTCTCCAGCACCTCATAGGCGCGGGCGTGTTCGACGAAAATATAAGCTCGCCAGCAGTTGCCGCTCCGGTCGTAGACATAGGGAATCCCCTGCTGGTTGCGGAGCAACCGGATCGTCCGCTTTTTGGTTTCGATATGCTGTTCGTGGATTTTTCTCAGCAGATGGCGGGTCACCCGGTCGACATTTTCCATCACCTTTTCGGGTTCGCGGAACACCTGATGGTTGATCCGCTGCAGAATGTAATGCAGCCGGATTCCCCCCTGATCGAAAGTCAGCTGATAGGTGTCGTTGACATTGCCGTAACCGAATGGTATTCCAACGAGATAATCTCCGTAAACGAAAAACTTCTTGATGATTTCCCGCAATTCTTCCTGAGTGCGTGGCATGTGCTGATTTCCTGAAGCTTGATGAGTGTGATGATGGCTCTGACTGCGACCGGTTAAAAGAGCTTGCCGGGATATTTTCCTTCGGCGACGAGACGAGTCAACGCCGCCTGCACCAGCGGGCGATCCTCACGGTAGGTGACGCCGAACCAGCTGTCACGGCTGTGCAGCATGCCGATCTCGGCCCGGCCGGAATGAATCAATGTATCTACCGCTGCGGGAAGATAAAACTCGCTCTTGAGTTCATTGCCGCGGTTGCGGAGAAACTCCAGGAAAAGCGCCTCCAGTTCGGCGACAAATTCAGCACGGAACCCCCATGCGTTCATCGACACCGCTTCCGAACCGGTGAGCGGGGTTTCGGCGCCGTCGGCGGCGACACTGACGATCTGCCCGTCGTCGCGGCGCAGGATCCGGACATGCTCCACCACCTTGATCAGCCGTCCGCAGCTTTCTTCGCAGATGCCGCGGGAGACGGAACCGTTTTCACTCAGGGTATTGGCCAGCACGAACGAGGCGATGCAGCCGTTGACCGCTGCGGAACCGTGGTAGGGGGTCCGCAGATAGGAGGCGATCTGCGCGTAGCAGTCGGCCCCATAAAAGTCGTCGGCGTTGATCGCGGCGAAAGGTCCGTTCAGCAGGTGGCGCGCGGCGTAGACAGCATGACCGGTACCCCAGGGCTTTTCACGTCCCGGCGGCGGCGTGAAACCGCCCGGCAGATCGTTGAGATCCTGAAACGCATACTCAATCTTGATCTTGCCGGCGTAGCGGCTGCCGATCACCCGCTTGAAATCCTCCTCGAAATCCCGCCGAATAACGAACACCACCCGGTCGAAACCGCCGCGAATCGCATCGAATACCGAATAATCCATCACGGTTTCGCCACCGGGGCCGAGCTGATCAAGCTGCTTGAGTCCACCATAACGGCTGCCCATGCCGGCGGCCAGAATCAGAAGCGTGAGTTCCATATCTTTTTACATCCAGATTTTGCCCGGAGGGCGAAATGCTCAACGGGAAATTCATGTTGGTTCCGGCGATCGGAGGCATAAACGCCACCGGCAGCTTCATAACCTGAGTTGCACAACAACCGGAAATTACCGTAAAATCATAATATAACCCCAACAACGGCAAAAATCAAGGAATGTCCGACCGGCAGTTTTGCCGGTTCCGGTTCAGGCCGGGAACCGGCTTATTCCCATTCGATGGTGCCGGGCGGTTTGCTGGTGATGTCGTAGACCACCCGGTTGACGCCGCGCACTTCGTTGATGATCCGCGAAGAGATGGTTTCGAGCACCTCGTGCGGCAGGTTGACCCAGTCGGCGGTCATGCCGTCGCTGCTCTCGACCGCTCGGAGCGCGATCACATGATCGTAGGTGCGCAGATCACCCATCACTCCGACGGTTCGTACCGGCAGAAAGATCGCGAAAGCCTGCCACATTTTGTAGTAGAGTCCGGCTTTTTTGATCTCCTCAATCAAAATGGCATCGGCTTCGCGGAGGAGTTCGAGCGTTTCTTTCTTCACGGGGCCGAGGTGACGCACCCCGAGGCCGGGACCGGGAAACGGCTGGCGCATCACCACCTGTTCGGGAAGTCCGAGGCGGCGTCCGACTTCCCGAACCTCGTCCTTGAAAAGCTGCTTGAGCGGTTCGAGCAGCCGGAATTTGAGATCCGGCGGCAGGCCGCCGACGTTATGATGGCTTTTGATCAACGCGGCCGGATTACCGTTGACCGGCACACTTTCGATCACATCCGGGTAGGTGGTTCCCTGCGCCAGAAATTCCGCGCCGCTGATTCCCCGGGCGGCATCGGCGAAGACCTCGACAAATTCACGACCGATGATTTTGCGCTTGGCTTCCGGCTCCTCGACACCGGCGAGCTTGTCCAGAAAACGGGCTCCGGCATCGACGAAACAGAGTTCCATCCGGAAATTATCTCCGAAAAGCGTTTTCACTCCTTCGGCCTCGCCCTTGCGCAGCAGGCCGTTATCGACAAAGATCGGCGTCAGGCGGTTGCCGATCGCCTTGTGAATCAGCGCCGCTGCCACCGAGGAATCAACTCCGCCGGAGAGGCCCAGAATCACCCGTTTGTCGCCGACGGTTTCGCGGATCTGCTGCAACGATTCATCGATGAAGTTGGAAATCGTCCAGCTGCCGCTGCAGCCGCAGACGTCGTGGCAGAAATTGCGGATGATCCGGCTGCCGCATTCGCAGTGAACCACTTCGGGATGAAATTGCAGTCCGTAAAGCTCCCGGTCGGAGAACTTCGCCGCGGCAAATTCGGTGTTTTCGGTTTCGGCCAGTCGGATGGTTCCCTCCGGAGCCGCGACCACTTTGTCGCCGTGGCTCATCCACACCCGCGCCTTTGAACTGACGCCGGAGAGCAGCGGATCAGCGGTGAGCAGCCGCAGTTCCGCCCGTCCGAACTCCCGCGCTTCGCCGGGTTCGACCCGGCCGCCGAGAATGTGGACGATCAGCTGCATTCCGTAGCAGATGCCGAGCACCGGAATGCCGAGGTTCAGAATTTCGGGATCGATCGACGGCGCTCCCGGAGCGTAAACGCTCGCCGGTCCACCGGAGAGCACGATCCCACTTGGGGCAAGTTCACGAAGTTTCTCGGCATCGGTGGAAAAGGGCAGTACGACGCTGTAGACCTGGCACTCCCGGATGCGCCGGGCGATCAGCTGGCTGTACTGCGAACCGAAGTCCAGAACGGCAATGGTTTCCTGTTTGTTCATAACGATTCTCTTACTGGTTGTCATGCAGGTGACGGTGATACTCCTGGAGGCTGCACACGGTCATTCTGCCGAGTTCAAGGTTGGCTTTGAGTCCCTCCAACGCCGCGGCCAGCCCGGAGAGCGTGGTGGTGATGGGAATCCCCGCCGCCACCGCACCGGAACGCATTCTGATTTCGTCCACCATTGCTGCGGCGCCGGTTTCGGTGGTGTTGACGATCCACTGAATCCGGTGTTCGGTCAGCAGGTCGAGCAGATTGGGGCGGCCGTCGCTGATCTTGAACACCCCGTGGCAGTGCAGCCCGGAATTGTAGATCATCGTGGCGGTTCCGCGGGTGGCATGGAGTTCGAAGCCGAGTTCGACGAGTTCGCGGATCAGCGGCAGTGCCGCCTCCTTGTCCTCGTCGCGCAGCGACAGAAACACTCCGCCGCCGGCGGGAATCGCATTGCCCGCGGCTTCCTGACTCTTCAGGTAGGCGGCGCCGACACTGAAGTCGATCCCCATCACCTCGCCGGTGGATTTCATCTCCGGGGTCAGCACGATATCGACGCCGGGGAACTTGACGAAAGGAAATACCGCCTCCTTGAATGCGGTATAAGGAATCTTCGGTTCCGCTGTGAAGCCGAGTTCCCGTAATTTCTTTCCCACCATGACCAGCGCCGCCTTTTTTGCCAGCGGCACGCCGATTGCCTTGCTGACAAAGGGGATGGTCCGGGAAGCGCGCGGGTTTACTTCGATGATGTAGACCGACTCTCCGTGAACGGCGAACTGGATATTCATCAGACCGCGGACATGAAGATTTTCCGCGAGGTCGCGGGCATGGCGGCGCACCTGGTCGAGGACATTCGGGGGCAGGGTTCGCGCCGGGATCGAACAGGCGGAATCTCCGGAATGGATTCCCGCCAGTTCGACGTGTTCCATGATCGCGCCCACCACGGTGGTTTCCCCGTCGGAGACGCAGTCGACGTCAAGTTCAACCGAATCCTCCAGAAAACGATCGATCAGGATCGGTTTGCCGGCGGAGACCTGAGCCGCCTCTTCGACGTAACGGCGCAGATATTTTTCCTTGTAGACGATCACCATCGCCCGGCCGCCGAGCACGAACGAGGGACGCACCAGCACCGGATAGCCGATACGTTCGGCGATGATCAACGCCTCCTCGACGTTGCGGGCGATGCCGTTCGGCGGCTGGAGGATCTTCAGTTTCTCCGCCAGCCGCTTGAAGAAATCGCGGTCTTCGGCGGCATCGATATCATCCGGAGAGGTTCCGAGCACGTTTACTCCGTTGGAGCGCAGCGCCTGGGCGAGGTTCAGCGGCGTCTGACCGCCGAACTGCACGATTGCGCCGCAGCACTGTTCCCGTTCGTAGACGTTGAGTACATCTTCGAGCGTCAGCGGTTCGAAATACAGCTTGTCGCTGGTGTCGTAGTCGGTCGAAACGGTCTCCGGATTGCTGTTGATCATCACCGTTTCATACCCCGCCTCGCGCAGTGCGAACGAAGCGTGGACACAGCAGTAATCAAATTCAATTCCCTGGCCGATACGGTTGGGGCCGCCGCCGATGATCATGATCCGGGGGCGTTTTTCATCGAGACGAACCGCTTCATCGTGTTCGGCGTAGGTAGAGTAGAAGTAGGGGGTCGGCGCGGTGAACTCTCCCGCGCAGGTATCGACCGCTCCGTAGACGGGAATGATTCCGAGTTCCCGGCGTTTGGCGCGGATCTCCGTTTCGGTACGTCCGAGCAGATAGGCCAGCTGACGGTCGGAGAAACCGAGTTCCTTGGCGCGGCGCAGCAACTCCGGAGTATCGTCAATTTGGCTTTCAAAATCGACCAATTCGGCGAGTTTGCGCAGGAAATAGGGATCGATCGCAGTGAGTTCGTGCACCATTTCGACCGTCCAGCCGCGTTTGAACGCCGCATGGATCATGAATATCCGTTCGGCATTGGGGCGCCGGAGTTCGGTGCGGAGCGTTTCGTCATCGAACTCCTCGAACCGGCGATCCTTGCCGTCGGCCCCGAAGCCGGCCCGGCCGGTCTCCAGCGAACGCAGTGCCTTCTGGAACGACTGCTGGAAATTTCTGCCGATCGCCATCGCCTCTCCGACCGATTTCATCTGGGTGCCGAGGGTGGAATCGGCCGCGGGAAACTTCTCGAAAGTGAAGCGCGGTATTTTGGTTACCACGTAGTCGAGCGCCGGTTCGAAACACGCCGGTGTGGAACCGGTGATATCGTTTCGCAGTTCGTCGAGCGTATAGCCGACCGCGAGCAGCGCGGCGATCTTGGCGATCGGAAACCCGGTGGCCTTGCTGGCCAGCGCGCTCGACCTTGAAACGCGGGGGTTCATTTCGATGATCAGCTGGCGGCCGGTGGCGGGATCGACCGCCCACTGCACGTTGGAACCACCGGTACTCACGCCGATGGCGCGCATTACTTCCAGGCTGGCGTCGCGCATCTTCTGGTATTCGCGGTCGCTGAGCGTCTGGGCCGGGGCGACGGTGATCGAATCCCCGGTGTGAACGCCCATCGGATCGAGATTTTCGATCGAGCAGACGATCACTGCCGAACCTTTACGGTCGCAGATCACCTCGAGTTCATACTCTTTCCAGCCGAGCAGCGACTCCTCGATCAGAACTTCGCGGTTGCGGCTCGCTGCCAGTCCGCGCGCCACAATCGTGTGGAACTCCTCATCATTGCGGGCGATCCCGCCGCCGGCGCCGCCGAGGGTGAAGCCCGGCCGGATGATCAGCGGCCACGAACCGATTTCGTCGCGGACCTTTTCCGCCTCGGCAACCGAATGCGCCGAACCGGAACGCGGAAGTTCCAGCCCGATGCTTTTCATCGTCTTCTTGAATTCATCCCGGTCTTCGGCACGCCGGATCGCTTGAGCGTCGGCGCCGATAAGTTCGAGCTGGTAACGTTTGAGCAGTCCGGCATCGTGAAGCGCCATCGCGAGATTGAGCGCGGTCTGGCCGCCGAGCGTCGGCAGCAGCGCATCCGGTCGTTCGCGACGGATGATTTCGTGCAGGCTGTCGACGGTCAGCGGTTCGATATAGGTGCGGTCGGCAAACTCCGGATCGGTCATGATCGTCGCCGGGTTGCTGTTGACCAGCACCAGTTCAAATCCCTCGCGTTTGAGCACCTTGCAGGCCTGCACGCCGGAGTAGTCAAATTCACACCCCTGGCCGATCACTATCGGCCCGGAACCGATCAGCATGATCTTCTTGATATCGGTTCTTTTCGGCATAACTTACTCCTTTCCCGCCAGCGCGGCGGCAACCAGTCCGGAAAAGAGCGGATGCGCCGCCCCCGGACGCGACTTGAATTCCGGATGGAACTGACAGCCGACGAAAAACCGGTGATCGGGAAGTTCGACCATCTCGACCAGTTTTTCGTCCGGACTGGTACCGGAGACCCGGAGACCGGAAAGCTCCAGTTCCTCGCGGAAAAGGTTGTTGAATTCATAGCGGTGGCGGTGGCGTTCGGAGATCTCCCCGGTACCGTAAAGCGTTTCCGCCCGGCTGCCCTTCCTCAGCACACACGGGTAGGCGCCGAGACGCATTGTACCGCCCTTCTGCGTGGTTTTCCGCTGTTCGGGCATCAGATCGATTACCGGATGGCGCGTACCGGGATTGAATTCGGTACTGTCCGCGTCATTCCACTTGAGGACGTTGCGCGCAAATTCAATCACGATGCACTGCATGCCGAGACAGATCCCGAGCAGAGGAATATTGTGTTCGCGGGCGTAACGGATCGCCGCCAGCTTGCCGGGCACGCCGCGGTTGCCGAAGCCGCCCGGCACCAGAATCCCGTCGGCATTGCGGAGGCGTTCGAGGGAGTTCTCCAGTTCCTCGGCTTCGATCATGTCGGTTTCCACGCGGGCATTGGCGGCAATGCCCGCATGACTGAGCGCCTCATAGACGCTTTTGTAGGCGTCGCGGCAGCTCACATATTTACCGACCAGGGCGATGCGGCAGCTGCGTACCGGATTGATCGCCCGGTCGAGAATCTCGTCCCAGTGACTCAGGTCGAGGCGATGAACCGGCAGGCGCAGCAGTTCGAGAATTTTCACATCAACCGACTGTTCGGCCAGTTCCAGCGGAACTTCGTAGATCGAATGTTTGACATCCTTTTCCTCGATTACGAGCTCTTCCGGCACGTTGCAGAAGAGTGCGAGTTTTCGGCGGTGTTCCGGTTCCATCGGCACTTCGGTACGGCAGATCAGCAGATCGGGGAAGATGCCGATGTTGCGCAGAATACCGACCGATTGCTGGCTCGGTTTGGTTTTGAGTTCGCCGGCGGCGCGGATGTACGGCAGCAGCGTGAGATGAACGTTGATCGCGTTGCCGGTTCCGGCTTCATGGGTGAATTGCCGCACCGCTTCGAGAAACGGCTGGCTCTCGATATCCCCGGCCGTGCCGCCGATCTCGGTGATCACGATGTCGATCCCGGGGGCGGCGGCCGAACGGATCGCCGCCTTGATCTCGTCGGTGACATGGGGGATCACCTGTACCGTCGAACCGAGATATTCCCCGGCACGTTCCCGGGCGATCACGTTGCTGTAGATTCTTCCGGAAGTGTAGTTGCCGGCCCGGGTGCAGTTGATACCGGTGAAGCGTTCGTAGTGGCCGAGATCGAGGTCGGTTTCGGCGCCGTCGTCGGTGACGAAAACCTCTCCGTGCTGATACGGGGACATGGTGCCCGGGTCGACATTGAGATAGGGATCGAGCTTCTGCATCGCGACCCGGCAGCCGCGCTCCTTGAGCAGCATGGCCAGACTGGCGGCGGTGATGCCCTTGCCGAGGCTCGAAACCACCCCGCCGGTAATGAAAATGAATTTGCTCATGGTCAACGCTCCATCAGATTGGCAAACTGGGTGAATAAATAGGTGGAATCGTGGGGACCGGGCGCGGCCTCGGGATGGTAT
>CAKUKT010000079.1 GCA_934663655.1 uncultured Victivallaceae bacterium | reverse complement strand
CCTGCTCGGCGGCGAGTTCGAACCATCTGGCTGCTTCCGCCCAGTTCGCCTCCACCCCAAAGCCGCCCAGGTAACAAGTTCCCAGGCGTTCTTGAGCTTCGTCGTTTTCCTGCTCGGCGGCGAGCTTGAACAAATTAAATGCTTCCGCCTCGTTTTTTTCCACCCCCCAGCCGTAGAGGTAACAATCTCCGAGACGGACCCGGGCCTCGTTGTTTCCCTGTTCGGCGGCGAGTTGGTACCATTTAACCGCCTCCGGCTCGTCTACCGCTACCCCGCAACCATAGAAGTAACAGTCGCCGAGCTCACGTTGGGCCTCAGCATGGCCATTTTTCGCCGCGCTCCGGACCCATTCGACCGCTTTCTCCTCATCTTCGGGGCGTCCCGCCGTTCCACTCAGGAAATCAGTTCCGGGATTGTGCGGTGACTCCGGGGCGCCCGGTTCCGCCGTCGCGGCAGGAGGAGGATCGCACTGCAAGGCAACGGCAGCGGATTCATTATCCGACCGAGGTAAACCGGCCTTCGGAATGGGAGGCTGCGGATTTACGACGGTCGGCGGAGGTTCCGGAGTGTGGTCGGCCGCGGCGGCGGTCGGCGTCGGGGCATGCGGGGTTTCTCTGAAATCGGCAACCGCCCCGAAAGCCACTGCCGTATCGGCGTACATCGTCTGGAGCGGTTTGACCGGCAGGAATTTTTCCAGTTCGTTTCTCAGACAGATAACCCGGCTGGAGCCGCCGATCATCAACACCGTATCGACCTCGTAACCGGATTTCCGGATATTCCGCAACATTTCCCGGGTGAGATTCATGCATTCATCGACGCGGGGAGAGATCACCAGATCGAATTGCTCGCGGGAGAGTTTCACCGCCGAATGGCGCGCCGAGGCTTTGAACAAAATTTCGGCATTGCGCGAAAGTTTTTCCTTGGCCAGCCGGCATTGCAGCAGAATGGACAGGTTCACCCGTTCCGAATCATCACTGAACCGGGGTTCACTCTTCCCGAGGTATACTTTTTCCAGGTAGTCGTAGAGCAGCTGATCGAAATCGTCCCCGCCGCAATCGGCCTTGCCCAGCGGAACCACCGGCAGGTGGTAGCCCCGGTGCTGATCCTGATGCACGAAGGAGAGATCGAAGGTGCCGCCGCCGAGATCGAAGACCAGAATATTCTGCCCGAGGTGGTTCTCCGCGGCAAGAAACCCCCTGACCGCGGCGACCGGTTCGGGAAGGAGGCTGATGTCCCGGAATCCCGCCTCTCCGGCGGCTGCCATGAGCAGCTTTTTCTGAGCTTCGGAAAAGGTGACCGGATGGGTGATGGTGGTGCTGGTGATTTCAGAAGCGGAGCAACCGGTTTCGGCGGTTTTTTTCAGATATTTGAAAACCTCCGTCACCGCCTGAAGTGCTGAAATCGACTGGCCGTCGGGCAGGTAAATTCTGAAATCATCCGAAAAGTTGCGTTTGACGCTTCTGATCAGACGCTGCATAATCTCTTCCTGATCGGCTTCGTCCAGTTGCAGGGACTCGGTAAACAACTCCTCGGCGGATTTTCCCACTTTGATATCGCGCTTTCCCCAGAAAATCAGCGTCGGAATTTTATTCTCGCCGTTTTCATCCGGGATCGCTTCGGGTAGGCCGCTGCGCGGATTCAGACGCGACAAAGTGCAGTAACTGGTGCCGAAATCAATTCCTAATCTCATCGTCAAACCCATAAAATTGTCGGACATCCGGCAGTGCGGTCATGGTTTCTCGAACCGTATGGCCGCCTGCCGGATGCTGATGTTCAAAATCCAAGACGTTGTTTGATCTCCACCAGCTGATCGCGGGCGCTCAGCAGCCGGGTACGGCACTCTTCCATTTCCGTCGCCAGATCGCTGAGTTGGGCGAGCTTGTTCCGGGACTCCGCGGCGTCCATATTGGCCTGTGCTTCCAGCTGGCCGGCTTCATTGTTCAGCCGTTCGTGCTCCCGGTCGCGGATGGTTTCGCAGACCTGCAGCGAGGCCTTGTACAGTTGGTCGAGACATTCGGGAATCTGCCCCTTCAGACCGATCTCCTCCGGCGCGAACAGCAGGTGGTTGAGCTGTGCCAGTGACTGGTGAAGCTGGTTGATCAGATCCCGTTTGGCCGCTCTGCTCTGCATCGACTCATATTCTCGCTTGGCGAAGACGTCGCTGGCGACCGCCACGGCGGGGAAGAGCGTCACGCAACCGAAAAAACACGCTGCGATCAACCCCGCCGTCGCGCCGAGTGAAAGACCGGCGGCAATATTCCGGAGTTTCGTGAACCTCCCGTTCTCACCGACTTCGGGAGTGAGGGTATTCTGCAGATTGAGGTAGAGATCCATCTTTTCCGCAAAGGATGGCTTGATGTCCGCCTGAAACTCCGCAAATTTCTCCGTCAGCCGGGTGGTCGTTTTTACATAAATTTCCTGCCACTGGGTATCCACTTCCGTCTGAATCATCGCCGGAAATTTCTCCGCGAAAAGGCGCACCATATTCAGGTTGCTGTCGGGCAGGGCATTGATTTCCGCCATCAGCTTGGTTTCCACCAACGCGCCCGTGCAGCAGATGCGCTGCGCCACCGCCAGCGCGGAGTCGGTGATTTTTCTGATATCTTCGGTCATCGCCTTCCATTTCTGTCCTCCCGGGGATCCCCATTCCCGGAGAAACTCCACCTCGCGGCTTCGCTTCGCCGCCGCCAGTTCTTTTTTCTGCTGCTGACTGCCGGCTTCAAGCAGGCGGCGCTGCTCGGCGATGAATGCGGCGTTGCGCTGATAGAGGTCAAAGGCGCGGTTGCAGGCCGCGCAGCTGTTGGCGTAGTAGACCGTTTTGAAGAACAGTGTTTCCAGAGCCGACATGATTTCGTCGATTCCGGAAACCGATTTGAGCATCTCCTGGCGCCGGGCATCCTCCTGTTGAGCCGCCATCAGCAGATTTCTGCTGGAGAAGCTGTAGAATTTCAGGTGGGTTCCGGCGGTTTTTTCGAAGTATTCGTTGAGCAGCGCCTCGTTGCGCTGGAGGATTTCGCCGCGGGTGCTCTGATCCAGAGTATCCGCCTTGGACTGGACAAAAAGGACGTTTCTGGTCACACCGAAAATCGTATTGATAAAATTGCGTTCCGTCTGGGTCAGCGGTTCCCGGCTGTCCTTGAGGAAGATCACCGCATCCGCGGTGCTGATATAGCGGCTGGTGATTTCCGTGTGGGCGTGGTAGACCGCTCCCAGTCCGGGGGTGTCCAGCAGGTGCACGTTCGGCGGCAGGAACGCCGTGGGGGTGTTGATCGCGATCCACCTCAGCTGTCGTCCGCGCAGCAGCGGATCGTTGACCATCACCTCGTCGGGTTCGGTTCCGTATTTTTTGAGTTCTTCGGCGCTGATTTCCGCGCTGTCGCCGTTCCAGAATTCGAGGCTGAAGGACTCGCGTTCGGCGTTGCTGATCCGGAACACCTGACTGGTGGCCACCTTGACGTCCGTGGGCAACAGTGGTTTTCCCAGCAGCGAATTGATAAAGGAACTTTTGCCCTGTTTCACCTCACCGCACACGACGATGTCGAAATCCTGTTGCTTAAGCAGCTTCTGCACGTCGTCGATTTCCCCGGTCGCCGAAGAGAGTTGGTACTTCCCGGCCATCTGCCGCATTTCGTCCAGGCATCCCGCCAGGGTGGTACGGATTTCCACTGCCCGTTGTTCAATATCAGAAACTTTTCTCATCTTGTCGCACCTGTGTTGATTTCATAAAAACCGGCCGGGGGGAAGCCGCCGGACGAGGCCGCGCCTACGGAACTTCCATTGCGGCGTCCCTGCCGCGCCCGATCCGGCGGAACTTCCGGCTTTACAAATTATTGGGATCCAGATCGTCCTCCAGCCCCATGTCATCGACGTCAACCCCGTCGAAGCCGTAGTCATCGTGGTGAATATCATATAGTTCCGATCCGTCGAAGTGATCGCCGTCCATATGCGTGTCTCCGTCGTCGGGATCGTCGGACTCGGACAGCAGATCGTCCAGAACCGGGTGATCCTGATTGCCATGGCCGTATTGAGCTTCGATCTCCTCCATGGTTGGAAGCGGTTTATCAATCATGCGGTCAAATATGTGGTCGAGCCAATCCTGAAAGGCGTCGTTGTGAACTTCCACCCGGCCGGTATCGTAATCGAAGTTCTCCATTCCGGGAGCCGAGGCCGGTGCGGGGTCATCGGTAACCACCATCATGTTTCCGGAGTCCGCCCAGGCGTCGAGAAACTGATCCAGCGGGTAGGCCTTGGCGACATGCCCGGTGCCGGGGTCGGTGAGTACCACCTGCACATTATCGATATCGGTGGTGTCAATGCCGGCGACGATCAACGCATGATCCGGCTGCTGGCCGAAAATCGTGTCTTCAATACTCCGGAGTATGCTTGACTCCGTGAGTTCTCCGGAATCCACCCCGACGATGATCCGTTTCCCGGAAGCAAGTTCATTCACCAGCTGATAGACATTGGCATTGTCGTAGCGGCTCACCGGGATGTTGTGCGCCTCCAGCAGTTTGCCGACATCATCTGCGGGGGTTCCGTTGGATGGCGTGTACCAGCCGTTGGCCCAGGCTTCCTCCATCAGCTCCTCCTGGCTGATGTCGATCCCGAAGTCACGCATAATTATCTGTTGACTGCGGATTGCACAGGTGTCGTTGTAGTGTTGATAGATCTCCGCATCCACGAGATCACCGGCCGGTGGCTGACCGAAAATCCGCGGATCGTGCGCCGGGTTGTGTTGAGGGTCCAGCATCGGTACATTTTCTCCTTGATTCTGCGGTTGCTGTCGGGAGCGGACGTAAAAAACCACCCATCCCCGGGGCAGTAATTAAACAATTGACGATCCCGGCGGCACATCCGCCGGCCGGCGTCATGAATGGTGCCCGATCCGGCATAAATCAGCTGCGTTCCGGAATTGGGGACGGTATAATTTTCGCCTGAAAAAACCAATTTGTTATACTATAATGCGTGCATTGGTTTTTACAAGCGGAAAATGGTGAGAAAATGGGATTTTATCTTACAAAAATCAGCAGTTCAGGTGGAACCTGATTCATGGAATCCAGGTCACGATATCCGCTTGCGGATGAGAGTGGCGCCAGTCGGCAAACTGTGCCCAGGAACGTACTCCGTCGGCGATGACGGCCTGACAGTATTCTATACCGCGGATAGGTTCGTTATCCGGGGTCAGATATTTTAATTCGAGGATTGTCCGCCGGGTTTCCGGAGTAAGTACGGCACGGATCCGTTGCGCCACCCTTTCAAAGTAACCGTCGAAGCATGAGCCGCGGCGAATCTGGATCATATCGATCTGCCACTCTTCCTTTCGGTGAAGATACCAGAGGTGCCACTCCAGACACTCTTCACCGGTGGCGGCGAGATTGCGGTATTCGCAGCGAAGCGCCGCCGGATTCGCACAGAGGGCGGCGAGCACCCGGAAGCCCGGTTCCGGTTCCAGCGTATCGGTGTAAACGTGAAAATCGATATCCCGGTGCTTTGCCAGCAGCCCGGTTGCGAGTGAACCGATCAGATTGACTTCGGCGCCGATCGATTCCCAGGCTTCGCGTACCCCGCTGAGGCGGATGAGTTCGCGGGCGCGGCGCTGGTTGCGTCGGGCGAGAGATTCAAAATTTTCCATCTGGCAGTCTTTCCGGTTTAACGGTGGGGATAGGGAAGGGAAACACGGTTGAACGCTTTCCCGGTGCAGATCAGCTGCAAGCTGTCGGAGGGGCTGATCCCGGTTGTCGCAGGAGTATTTCATAAACGAGCAGGTCTCCGGAGAAGCAACCGCTGGCGCGCCGGTTCAGCAATCGGAAACCGGCACGTTCGTACATTTTTCGCGCCGCCGGAACCAGTTCGCTGGTGGTGACGGTGATTCTGGAGGGGGAGCTGAGGGTAATTCTCCGGATTGTCTCCAGCATCTGCGCCGTTCCGAGACCGTGGTTTTTGAAGCGGCTGATGATGCAGTTGTGACCGACTTCCACCTGTTCTGGCAACCGGCGCGGGTCCCACGACGAAAAACCGGCGGGCACCCCGTCAACCCAGGTGATAAAACCACAGGAGACGGCGATCTCCGGCCGGTCGTAGAAAAAATCGTCAAACTCACGCCATTGCTCCTCCCAGTATGCTGCGCAGCGGCTGTCAAATGAGTAAGCATCCGCAAGCATACGGTGGAGTGAACCGCGCGGAAGTTCGGTGATCTCTCCGAAAGTTATCTGCATGAGGCGCCCCCCCCATCCGGCATCAGGCTGTTTCCGGCGGGATGATTTTGTCAATGGACCGGCCGGCATCGTGGCAGTGTTACCGGATGAAATTGGTTGAAATTCTGGGTTCCTGATCCGGAGGAGGAAGCGCGGCCTCCCGGAGTGAATGCAGCAGATAAGCCATGTTGTTTCCCAGTACGCGCATGGTCTGGAGCCCCTCCTTGTCCTCGCGAACTTCATCAGGAGTAAGCCCGTGGGTGGAGTTCCAGTATTGGCTTGAAACCACCGGCATCTGCAGGATGGTGAAATATTTGTTCAAACGGTCAAACGCGGCGCTGGCGCCCCCGCGTCGGCAGTTGACCACTCCGGCCGCCGGCTTGCCTTGAAAGCAGCAGGAGGCGGAAAAACAGACCCGGTCAAGAAACGCACAGAGAGTTCCGGGAGGAGCGGCGTAGTAAACCGGCGCTCCGATTATCAGTCCGTCACTTGTGCGCATTTTATCGATAAAATCGGTATACAGCTGATCTTTGAACGCACACCCGGCGCCTTCATTTCTGCGGCATGACCAGCAGCCGATACAACCTCTCACCGGTTGATTGCCGATCCAGAAAAATTCCGTATCGATACCATTCTTTTCCAGGGCGCCGGCCACCTCCGCAAGCGCGGTGAAGACACAGCCGTCCCGGTGCGGACTTCCGTTGAAGAGCAGAACTTTCATATCAATCCTCCCATTGCCGTGGTGGTTTTCAGTCAGCGCGGAACGGTTCCGGTGATGATGGAAACTCCTTCATCGGTGTTCCGGCCGGAGAATACCATACCACGAATTTTTCGAACAGCAAAACCAATCTCCGTTAAAACTATACCGGCGATGAGGGCGCCGGACGACTGGCGAGGGCAAGCCCCCCGTCCTTGATCTTCCAGAGATAGAGCGAAGCGAGGGTGCCGTAGGGCGAACAACGCCGCCGGAAGATTTCGAATGCCGCCTCATCAAGCGAATCCAGATGGTTGAGAATCATAATACCGCGTCGAATGCCGAGATCCCGGAAACTCATCACATCGGGGCGTCCGAGGGCAAAGATGAGCAGCATTTCCACCGTCCAGACGCCGACTCCGCGAAGTTTGACCAGTTCATCGATGACCTCCGCATCACTTTTATTTTTGAGATCGCTGAAGTTGATGGTACCGGAAATTTCCGCTTCGGCAATGCCGCGCAGATATTCGATCTTGCGTCGGGAAAGTCCACATCCGCGCAGATCGTTCTCTGCCGCCGCCGCAAGGCGTTCCGCGCTGATTTTTCCGTCCAGCAGCGTTTCCACCCGCCGGAACACGGCGTCTGCTGCCCGGACTGCCAACTGCTGGGAAACAATGCTCTGCACAAGCGTGTAGAAGATGTCTTCACTGCATTCAAATGAAGTCAGTTGCACCGACGAAACAATCGTCGTAAATTCCGGCGCCCGCCGGCACAGCTCCTGCTGATCACGAGGGTTGATTTCAAAACGCATATTCGGAAAACCGTCCGCTTCAGCCGAAATACCTGCAGTTGCCAGCCCGGAAGAATTTTCATTTCCGGAAAAGGCGAGACCGGCCGTTGCTCCGCCTCCTGGTCTAAGATAACTGCCGTGGTGGATTTTTGCAAACCAAGATTGCACAAATTTACCCTCCAGTTTCCCCGGACGTGGTTCATGTCATGGAGAGTTATGCGTTGCAGCTTGTAAATCAGTTGTTTCGGGTGTATATTCAAAAGGATATTTTGACACCAATGGCTGAAGAAACACACCAAACAACCGTCGCATTTTGCGCACAGAACAGGAGGATGATTATGATTAAAAAGCTCTTATCGGCATCTGTCGCGGGATTTCTCTGTGTCTGCGTTCTCAACGCCGACGACGATTACGAACTGAGAATCAACGGAGATTTCCGCGGTGCGACACTCGGTGCGGCAATCGCGCCCGGCTGGGAGGTTGTTTCCGGAGGTGGCATGACGAAGATCGTTCGTGGGGATGATTTTGACGAATTTGCCATCAAAGTGGATGCCGGCGCACAGAAACAGGAATCGGTGTACTCGGATTTTCAGCCCGTAGTCGGCAACATCATCAAGATCGAATCCGAAATCATGGGGAACGGTATCGCCATGGTCGGTTTTGTTTCATTTGACGCTGACAAAAAACCGCTGCAGTCGGGGCTGGCAGAAGCCTACAACGTCACCGCCTTCTGGAGCGAGACCAAGAATTATTTCACGATTTCCGACCCTGCGGCCAAATATGTGAAAATCGTGCTTACGGCGGAAAAGGGATCTTCGGTGACTTTCCGCGAGGTTTAAGCAGAATTCAAGATGTATAAGGGTGCCGGTACAGCTGCGCCGGCAGTCGCACCGGTAGTTGTACCGCGTGCGACCACTGCTTCGAGCCCTGCTGCCCCGGCACCGGCGGCGACCGTCGCACTGTCTACTCCGGCCCCGACAACAGCAGTTCCGGCACAGTTGCTGATTAACGACAAGTTTTATTCCCTCAGTGATGTTGGTGTTACACCCTATCAGGTGACGCTGCCGATTGGTGGCGATATCGATTTCGAGCTTGAGGAAAGCGCTGACAAGGGCCATTACTGGACGATTTCCGGTTATGATTCCAGAATCTGCCGGGTGGAAATCGACCATGATCGCGGGGGGGTCTGGCCGTTCCGTTACGACAAAGCGGAGATCGAACTTAAGGGAATCGCTCCGGGAACGACGACTGTAACCTTCTCTTACGCGGATGGCAGGACTTTCAGTGTGCTTTTCACCGTTCGTTGAGGTTTGTCACTTCGCTGCGTTGATAACAATTTAGGCAGTAAAATCAGGAGGTAGTTTCGGCTGCCTCCGTTTTTTTGTGCACATACCGGGATTGAGAAGAGAGAAACCATCCGCAGAGATGTAAAAGCAGAAATGATATAGGCAATATCAGGTTCAAGTGCGGTTCAGTTGGCGGGATAGCTGCGGAAATAGTCGGGGCAAGCCACCGACCGAACTTCAATTGGAAAAATCATCACCCGAGTGAAACGGTTGCTGGGCAGGGGGGTGAATATGCGTTAGGTGGGAGGAGTTCATTTTCGTTTGGAGAGTGTCGAACCGACGAGTTGAAGCGGGGATGGAATTGCCGTCCAGAGACTGAAGCTAATTGGAGAGCGACGGGCGTGAGTTTCGTCTCCCACGGACCAAGTGGGGAACCCGCTTTCTCCTCTCTCTTGCAACCCCTCTTAGTTCCGAACGCACTCGCGACGCATTGGAATACGTGGGCGGGGGGATTTACGTCGATAGAGGCGCCCCTTGTGGGGCTTACTGCGCGCGGGCACTCGACGGCGCGGATATATTGCCAATTACTCTCGGGCAGTGAACTGTCCGACAGTGCTCTCGCGCGCCAGCTGCGCGC
>CAKUKT010000078.1 GCA_934663655.1 uncultured Victivallaceae bacterium | reverse complement strand
CATTTGCCCATGTCCGCACGGTAGTTGCGGAAAAGAAACGCGTAACCAAGTTCGCCGATATGGGGCTTGCCGGTGAACTCAACCGGAACATCGGCGGTTGCGTCGCCGACGGCGGCAACCGGCGGCGGCAAAGTGCTAACTGGCGATGGTTTCATCTTTACGACAGCACGGTGAACCACATGATTTTCTTAAACTTCAACCTTTTACATGACAACCACATAAATCGGTCAACTTTCAGACCATTTCTCAACCGTTCCCGTCAACCACCGCGCAAAGTCAGGCGAAACATCGTCGGATTACCGGCGAACCATTGACTCCCCGGGGGCCAATACCTCGTAGGACGGCGAACCCTCATGCGTGTTCCCGCTCAGGACAGAACGCAGAGTTTTTACCTCTTCTGAAGCTGGCAATCCCCCGGAAGCGATCATGTTCATCAACTGATTGGCAACCTGGCGGGAAATTTTATGTTTGACGATCTCCTCCCGATACTGATAGATCAGTCGCGTATACGATTTGAGAAATTCCGGCGAAGGACGCCTCGGTATTATTCTGCAACGGATGAAATAGTCGATGATGTAAATGGTTTTCAGCGGATCTATCGCAAAGGCCTTTTCAAGATATGAAAAGAGTTCGCTGTCTTTCTCCGCCAAGACCCCCAGCAGGGCAAGTACTGAAAAATCATCCGGGTTCTTCTCAAGCAGTTTCCGACCAAGTTCCGCCGCCTTCCCGTACTCCCCGATGCAGATCTCCCCGAAAAGTGCGCAAATTCCTTCGGATTCCACGCCCGCCGGAAGGGGAGAGAGTTCGAGCTGTCCCGCGTAAAACCCTCCCCAGGCCGTCAGCAGCGTCAACTCCTGCACGGAAGGCATCGGCTGCCCGGGAGAGAGCAGTTGCATGAGCGCTTGCTGGTTTTTCTGCAGCGATTCCGGCTTCATCAGTGCGTAAATTACCTTCCCGTCTGCGAGAGGAGGAACCACCTGCTGACCGGTTCCCCGATCAATTTTCTCCTCCATGGTTTTCATATTCAGTTCGTTCATCAACTCCCGGAAATGGCGAAACACAGCTTCCCGGGATTTGTCCTCCAGAAGGAAACGATCGCTTTGCCCGTCAAAATATTTCTGGCGGACCAGTTCAGCCAGACGGTGGCGCAGGTTGGCCGGCAGTTCCTCCCGCCTGAAGAGCTCATCGTCCCGGACGAATAAATCAATATAGGCGTCGAGAAAATCCCACTCCTGCTCCGCCGGAACATCCATCTTGATGTTGCTCGCAAGAAAATCAACCAGCGTGATGGTTTTCCGCGGTGCTTGCCGGTAGGCGGCTTCGAGATATTTGAAAAGCTCCCGATCCCGCATCGAAAGCACCCCGAGCAGCAGGGCGGCGCTGTAATCATCCGGATTTTTGTCAACTATGGCCAGCAGGGCGCTCTTTGCCTCGTCAAATTTGCCGCCGCAGAGCAGCCCCAGTGCATACGGTGCGGAAAGCCGGTCGGCATTTTCGCTGTTGGCATAATACACCGCCCACATCAACACCAGCGGATAGATTTCATCCCCGTCGAACATCCCCGGCATTATCCGGTTGTACGTCGGAAATTCATTGATGATATCCTGCAACGCCCGGGCCGGGTTGCCGATTTTGTAGGTCGGCCGACAGGAAAGATAGAACTTCGATTGGGTCAGATAACCGGGTTCAGTGTTGAGTGAAGGTAAAATTATGTACCTCGTCTTCAGTTCCCGGGGTTCCGGCGACTCTGCAAAAGCAGCGGCGCCGCTGAGTAGTGCACAGACAAAACATCCGGTGAAAAAGCTCTTCCTGATCATGCGACCCCTCTCCAAAGTTGGAAAAATCGATATTCTACATTCAATCCATTAAAAGTCCACATGCTGCGCAGGCGCGTGAAACCCGGGCCGGAAACATTGCGCCACCACACTAATAGGAAAGAGATCAATGCACAGGGATGACAAACCACGGAGCACGTCGGCGAAAAAACTGGAAAATTTTCCATGTAGCATTCCATACAACAGCGGCATACCTTTTCAACCGGATATTATAATGAATCAACTGTAAAAGTCAACCCCTATCCCGTAAAAAACTCTTTTTTTTCCACCTTCCATCTTCCACCTCCAACTTCCACCTCCACCTCTTTTCCCTCAGCCCGTTCTCCTAAAGCTCCACCCACTAATTTCCCGGAACAGGGCCAACTCCCGCCGCCGGTTGCAATGGACGCTTCTTTTGCCGCTTTCAGCGTTTTTCCCGGGACGATTTCATCCCTCCTCCATTCGTGGGCGGAGCGCGCCTGTCATCAACGCGGCGGCAGCGAAAGGAAAATGGTTCGATCCCGATATTGAAATCTCATCACGGTTTGATAACCGGGGAAAGGCGAAGGGTTCTCCGTCAGCACTACCGGCTGGCGGCGGCGGACAAAATCTCCCGCCCATTTCGGATATTCCGGATACACCTGATAACCCCAGTTGACGAACATCGGGTGATAATTCGGCTGATCCGGAAAAAAGAGACAATAAAGCGCATCCCGGGTGAGATTCAAAAAAACACGATCCCGAAAAACGGTACCGACCAGCCGGAAATCCGCGGCGACCCGTTGGAAGAGTTCTCCCTCTTCACGATTGATCCGCAGACCGGCAAAGCCCGGCGCCTCCACGGCAATTCGATCTGTCCCGTAGAAATTCCGAACCGAAGATCCCACTCGCCAGCCGATGGCAAGCGCTGGCCAGAACAACAACACCATCAGCCCCGCCAGGCGCACCACCCGTTTTCTCCGGCTTCTCCACCACAGCTGAGCCAGCCACGGCAGCACTCCCAGCATCGGAATCGCGCTCCAGTAACAGTGACGCAGGCACGGCACCGGATAGTACTGGTGCCATGACGCCAGCCCCGTCAGCAGAACTGCGCACAACGGCAGCAATTTTGCTTCACGCCGGTTCCATAAGCGCCAGAACGCCCAGCCGAAAATTCCCAGCGCGGCTAACGGAAACAGCAGGAATACCGAGTCAAGTGGAAACAGGCAGGTCAGCAGATCGGCGATCCGGTTCCCGGCTGCTTTCTGGCTGAAGCGCGCCGCATTGGCCCAGCACTGCAGACCATAGTCATGCCAGCACCCGAACCAGGTCAGAAACATTGCCAGCAGCACCGGATAGATCACCACTCCGCCGCACCAGGCGCCGAAGCGGCGGCAGAGTTGCCGGAACTCCGGTCTCCGCACCCGGAGTTCAAGGATGAGCGTGAGCGCCTGCGCAAGCACCATAACGATCCCGCACGGCTGCCGAAATCCGAAGGCAATTCCCGCCGCCGCTCCGGCTCCGCACAACCAGCGCAGCCTCCCGGTATCCAGGTATTTCAGCAGTAACTCTCCGCCGAGCAACATGAAGTAAAGCGCATAGACCGATGGCCACGAAAGCATGATCCACACATGAAAGGGCGCGAGCCCGAGGAACAGCACGAACAACATCCAGCGAAACGGTTCCGAAAGGAAGCGGCGCCAGAGACGATCGAGTTCGAGAGCCGCCAGAGCGTAAAACAGCACCGTTACCACCCGCAGCACGATGATTTCGGCGCCGAACAGGCGGACGGCCGCTCCCTGCAGCAGCGGTGTCAGTAAACCGTATTGGTTGAAGGAATCCCGGAATACCACGCGTCCCGCCGCCACATCGACCGCCGACTTAAGCATCAGTCCGTCATGGTGCGGATCCACTCCCCAGGGGACAGCGCAGAGGAAAACCACCAGGGTTATCGCCGGCAGCACCCACTGGTGTCCGGACAGCCATCCCGGCCGGGCGGTTGATGCAGTTGTATCGTCATTGGTCATCAAGTTCTCCTTCCTGCTCCGGGGGCGGCTCGCTCCGGTTGCGACATCATGCCGGTTCGCTCCCGCCTTTAATATAGCACGAACGTTCCGGGGTGGCAATTCGCGTCATCCCGGCTGGCAGTCGGGAGGTTATTACTGGAACCGGGAGATATCTTCCGCCGATGAACGAGGCGCCGGAAAACCGAGGACAGTTGCCCGGCGTTGCGAATGGAGATAAGCGATCATTACGGTATCTTGTATGTGGTCGGCAGCTATCGGAATCGACGAATGTTAGCGAGTTATATAATTTGTGGTTTCACTGTTTACGTGCTATATTAAATAGTGATTGACCGTTGTCGGGATATAAGCTGACTTCGCACGTGAGAAACAGTTCAGGCCGGGGCAGCCCTCGCTTAACGGCAGCAATCAACCATCTGAGGTGATCAGTCGGAGCAGTCCGGTAATGTTTCACCCGCGCTCTTTTGCCGATGAATCTGATCTGAAGCAGGGAACGCGGAAAATTGGGCCGGAGGTTGGCGGAGAGCCATTGGGGCGGGCCGCCGAAGAGCCGTGACAGCTTGCCGTTTTCAGGACAACCCCGGTGAGGCGGCCGTTATGGGACCTCTCCCGGCTGTTCTCAGACGTTTCCCGGTCTGGTCGCACGTCAGCCAAATGAGGAGCGAAAAACTGTTTATTCTGGACAGCCCGGAGGATCCGGCGCATTCCAGTTGCGGATGAGAAAATAAGTTGCTGTTAAAATTTAAATTCAAGGCAGTTGGGGAAAATGCTTGAAAAAATCAAATCCGGAAAAGTCAAAATCGCATTGATCGGTCTCGGGTACGTCGGCTTGCCGCTGGCTGTCGAGTTCGGAAAAAAATATGACACCGTCGGCTTCGATGTCAAACCCGAACGACTGGAGTCGCTGCGCAACGGCATCGACCTCACCCTGGAAACCTCTCCCGAAGACCTGAAGGCTGCAAAAAACCTGAAATACTCCTCCAATCCTGAGGATTTGAAAGACCGCGACATCTTTATCGTCACGGTTCCGACCCCGGTGGACAAGTACAACCGCCCGGATTTAACCCCGCTGTACCGGGCCAGCGAGACCGTCGGCAGAACCATGAAGCCCGGCGCGATTGTGGTCTACGAGAGCACCGTCTATCCGGGCTGTACCGAGGAGGAGTGTGTGCCGGTATTGGAGAAATTCAGCGGCCTGAAATTCAACGTTGATTTCTTCTGCGGTTACAGTCCCGAACGGATCAATCCCGGCGACAAGGAACACACGCTGACCAAAATTCTCAAAATCACCTCCGGCTCAACTCCCGAAATCGCGGATGTCGTGGACGCACTCTACAACAGCATTCTTAAGAACGGCACCCATCGCGCCAGTTCCATGAAGGTCGCCGAGGCCGCCAAGGTGATCGAGAACTCCCAGCGCGACCTCAACATCGCCTTCGTCAACGAACTGGCCAAAATCTTCCACCTGATCGGCATCGACACCAACGATGTGCTGGCGGCGGCGGGCACCAAGTGGAACTTTCTGAAGTTCAAACCCGGTCTGGTCGGCGGACACTGTATCGGCGTTGATCCTTACTATCTTACTCACAAGGCTCAGGCGCTGGGATATCTGCCTGAAGTGATTCTCGCCGGTCGGCGCATCAACGACGGCATGGGTAAATACGTGGCAACCGAGGTCGTCAAGCTGATGATCAAAAAGGAACAGAAGGTCGCCAACGCCCGGGTGCTGATGCTTGGAATTACCTTCAAGGAGAACTGTCCGGATATCCGCAACTCTCACGCGGTCGATGTCGTGCGCGGGCTCGAGGAGTTCGGCTGCAAGGTCGACATCTTCGACCCGTGGGCCGACCCGGAAGAAATCAAACATGAGTACGGTCTCTCCTCGGTGCGGGAACTCTCCGCGCTGCATCCGGGCGTCTACGATGCGATCGTGCTTGCCGTTGCCCACCGGGAGTTCGCAACGCTGGATTTCCAGCGTTACCAGCAGCCGCACGCGGTGGTCTTTGATATCAAGGGTATTCTGCCGCGCGAACAGGTGAGCGGGAGACTGTAACCGCATGGAAATTCACCGTTACAGGGTGTTGAACACACCGGTGGACGCGATCGATATGGAGGGCGCACTGGAGTTCGTTCGCGAGGCGGTGCGAACCCGAAATTCCCCCGGGTTTGTTCTCGCAGTCAATCCGGAAAAGGTTTTTGTTTTGCGTGAGGATGCGTTTCTTCGGGATTTTTTTGAAAAAGCGGCACTGCTGATCCCGGATGGTATCGGCATCGTCAAGGCGTTGAAAATTCTTCACAAGGAGAGAATTTCCCGCTGTCCCGGGGCGGATCTGATGCAGAACATCTGCCGGGTCGCTCCTGAAAACGGTTACCGGATATTTATTTATGGCGCCAGTGAAGAGGTTAACCGCAGATCCTGCGAAATCCTCGGTGAGCGCTACCCCGGAATCAATATCGTCGGGCGGGCCAATGGCTTTGTGAAACCGGAGCAGCAGCCGGAACTGATCAGCAGAATCAACGAATCCCGGGCGGATATTCTCTTTGTCGCCATGGGCAGTCCCCGGCAGGAGAAATGGATGCACGAATATGCCGGAGAACTGACTACCGTCAGGGTGTGTCAGGGAATCGGCGGGACGCTTGATACGATCGCCGGTACGGTGAAACGGGCTCCGACAATCTGGCAGAAGATGAATCTGGAATGGTTTTACCGGCTTTTATGTCAGCCCAGTCGTTTTCGTCGCCAGTTGCGTTGTTTCAGGTTTCTGTTTGAGGTTTACAAGAGCAAATTGTTCAGGATTGAAGCATGAAAACGGTTGAAAATTCCCGCATTCTGGTTACCGGCGGCGCCGGTTTCATCGGTTCCAACTTGGTCGAAACGCTTCTGGCGCAGGAGAACGAGGTGGTGGTGCTTGACAACTTCGCCACCGGAAAAATGGAAAATCTGGTGCCTTTCGTCGGCAACCGCAAGTTCAAGCTGATCGTCGGGGACATCCGTGACCTTGAGTGCTGTCGTCGGGCGGTTGACGGGGTCGATTATGTGCTGCATGAGGCGGCATTGGGAAGTGTTCCCCGTTCCATCAAGGATCCCATGACCACCACCGCGGTGAATATTCTCGGATTTGTGAATATGCTTTATGCAGCCCAGGAGGCCAGGGTCAAACGTTTTGTTTACGCGGCCAGTTCTTCCACCTACGGAGACAGCAGGACGCTGCCCAAGGTGGAGGACAAAATCGGCAATCCGCTCTCCCCTTATGCCATCACCAAATATGTGGATGAACTTTACGCCGGGAACTTTCATGACCTTTATGGAATTGATACGATCGGTCTGCGGTATTTCAATGTGTTCGGGCGGCGGCAGGACCCCTTCGGGGCGTACGCGGCGGTGATTCCGAAATTTGTGATCGCCCTTATGAAGCATGAAAGTCCGGTGATCAACGGGGATGGATCCTACAGCCGCGATTTCACCTATATTGACAACGTCATTCAGGCCAATCAGCTGGCGCTGCTTGCCGACAAACCGGACGCCGTGAACACCGTCTATAATGTGGCCTTCGGGGAGCGGACGACGCTGAACGAACTTTTCACATCACTCCGGGAAAATCTTGCCCGGTTCGATCCGGAGATCGCCCGGGTGGAGGTCAAGTACGGTCCCACGCGTGCCGGAGACATTCCGCACAGTCTGGCGAGTATTGAGAAGGCGCAAAAGCTGCTTGGTTATGCGCCGGAGTTCAGTGTCAAGCGTGGGATTAAAGTCGCGGCAGAGTGGTACTTTAACCATCTGCGATCGGAGTAGTTGCCCTGAAAGGGAGAGGCAAAATGGCGCCGGCAATATCGCTCCCGAACGCGGTGCGGAACGGAGGCGGCAACGGGAGCCTTGGCAGACAACACCCCGCGGAACCGCCGAACGGGTTCTCCGCGATCGCCCGGAGATGGCTGAACTCCCCGCAAGATGAATAGGCGTTGCACGTCGTCAGAAATTACAGGTTTTTTCCCGATGTAAGTGCAACCCATTCGTCGCCAGAAATTAATCAGCTGTTATACCGAATTTCCGGCCAACGCCAGGAAGGATGAAACTTGGCAGGCCACGCCGAATGCCGCGCCAAAACATCTCTCTCTTTACCGGAGTTAATTGTAAATTCCGGTGATTATTTTCTTTCACAAGCGGCAGCCATACCGGGAAATGATTAATCCCCGGGATTGCGAGATGTGACGCTGCGGAGAAATGCCCGGTGATTACCACCAGTTCCGGAAAACAGCTGCTGAAGGTCAAGGCGCCGTTCCGGTTCAGCCGAGAATTGCCTTCACGATTCTTTCCGCCGTGTGGCCATCCCACAATTCCGGACGTTGCGGTATGCGCGGTGATTTCAGAATATCGTGGTAGGCGTTGCGAATTTTTTCCACGTTGTTACCCACCAGTTGAGAAGCGCCGCCGTGCTCTTTCAGCGTCACCGGGCGTTCCGTGTTCCAGCGCATGGTCAGACACGGCGTCCCCAGCACACAGCACTCCTCCTGCAACCCACCGGAATCCGTCAGCATCAATCTGGCTCCCATATTCAGGCGGAGCATGTCATGATAGCCGAGCGGATTGAGCAAAATCACACTCTCCCTGACCTTTTTCCACAAGCCGAAGCTTTCAAGCTGTTTGCGGGCCCTGGGGTGGATCGGCCACAATAACGGCATATCTTTTACCACCTCATCGGTGAGATAATCCACCAGTGGCTTCAAGGTATCGATCTGATCGACATTGCTGGGACGATGCATTGTCATTACCGCAAAATTATTGTCCGACAACTCCGGAACTGTACCTGGTTCCAGCAGTTCCCGCCGGACGATTTCCGCCACTGACCGGGCCGCCGCCTTGTCACGCTGCGCCTCCAGGGTATCAATCATAATATTGCCGACAAAAACAATCCTTTCATCAGCAACCCCTTCGGCCTTCAGATTGGCGTTGGCAATCCGGTCCGGAGTCAACAACAGATCCGCCAGACGGTCGGTCACCAGCCGATTCACCTCTTCTGGCATATCGATGTCTCCGGAACGCAATCCCGCCTCGATGTGCGCCAGCTTGACGTGCTCCTTTTTGGCAACCAGGGAACAGGCACAGGTGGCATTGACATCTCCAACCACCACAATCCAGTCGGGTTTTTCAGCTTTGACCACTTTCTCAAATTCAATCATCGTCCGCCCCACCTGCTCGGCATGGCTGCCCGAGCCGATATTGAGGTGAATGTCCGGTTCTGGAATTTCCAGGTCGACGAAGAATGATTCCGACATCCGCACATCGTAATGCTGACCGGTATGAACCAGAATGTGTTTGACTTCCGGATAACGGCTCAGCGCTTTGCAAAACGGTGCGATTTTCATGAAGTTCGGCCGTGCGCCTACCACACTGATGAGTTTCATTTTGTAAATACAGGCCCCCAATTGTTTGATTTTTTCTATTGACCCACTTGATCTACAGCAACATTCAGCCAGGCGAGAATTGCCGCAATTATTTTCTTTTTACCGGCATCACTCAGACCGTACGGCGTGGCAAACTGGCGATGGTCGCGCCAGTAAGGAGCATAATCTATATATGAGTCGATGCTTCCCACCAGCGGCAGCACCTCGATTGAAGAATTGTTTTGCACACAATCAAGCAATTTTTTTACCAGACGGTAATGAGACAGACGGCTCATCCTGCCGTTCAGGTTCCCTGGAAAATGAACCCTTTCAGCCGGTGGCGGCGGAACTGCCAGTACCAGACGAGCGTGAGGATAATGGCTTTGAATTGTCTTTAACATTGCCGAAAATTGAGCTTCAAAGAGTTCATTGTTGAAAGGAAAGGTGCGGTTGAGGAT
>CAKUKT010000077.1 GCA_934663655.1 uncultured Victivallaceae bacterium | reverse complement strand
GCCTTACACCGCCGCCGATCTCGACCAATGGGCCGAATGTATGGCCCGGTGTTACGCGATGGCCGGAGCGGATGCTGCCGATGTGTGCCAGATCACGCCCGGACTCGGACTTTTCAACGGCGGGTTCGGTTGTTACCATGGTGCCCGGCGGCTGGGGATGTTCATTCTTCCCTGCGGTCCCGGCAATACGCTGCGGCAGATCCGGCTGGCGCGTGATTTCGGCACCACGGTGCTGACCGGGGTGGTCTCGTACGGGACGAGGATTCTTGAGGTGATGGAACAGGAAAAGAGTTCGATTCCGTCGCTGAGGATCGGTATTTTCGGCGCCGAAACCTTTTCCGAGGCGATGAAGTCGCGTCTGCGTGCCGGTTTCGGGATCGATGTGTTCGATATTTACGGAATGACCGAGACCGGCGGCATCGGTACGCTCGGTATGGATTGTCCGGAGCATGAAGGCATTCATGTCTGGGAGGATCAGTACTTCATCGAGATAATCGATCCCCGTACCGGTGAAAGGGTGCGGGACGGCGAAGAGGGAGAGCTGGTGGTGACTTCGCTCACCCGGGAGGCGCTTCCGGTGATCCGTTTCTGCACCGGCGACCTCACCCGGATTGTCAGTCGGGAACGCTGCGGCTGCGGACGCACCCATCTGCGTATTGCCGGAATTACCGGGCGTGTCGACGACATGCTGATCATTCACGGGGTGAATTTCTTCCCGAAACAGATCGAACAGTCGCTGCTGAAAATTCCCGGCGTACTGCCGAATTACCAGATCATCATCGAGGAGCGTCACGGCATCGCCGAACTGCGGGTCAACGTCGAGGCGGCTCCGGGCGTCACCGGTCACATGGTCGCCAAACAGCTTAAGGAGGATCTCGGCTTTCTGCCGGACGGGGATGTGTTCGCTCCGGGCACTCTGCCGCGTGCCGAGGGCAAGGCGAAGCGGGTATTCCGCCGCGGCAAAGATGGAGAACTCAAGTGATGGATCGGCAACTTCTTTCCGGAAACGAGGCCATCGCCCGCGGCGCCTGGGAGGCCGGAGTTCAGTTTGCTGCCGGTTACCCCGGCACCCCATCAACGGAGATTCTCGAAAATCTCTGCCGGTACGAGGGGGTTTACTGCGAATGGTCGCCCAACGAAAAGGTGGCGCTGGAAGCCGCGGCCGGAGCCGCGTTGACCGGGGTGCGTTCGCTGGTGACGATGAAACTGGTCGGACTGAACGTCGCCGCCGACCCGTTGATGACGCTCTCCTATATCGGCATTGTGGGCGGCATGGTGGTGGTGGTGGCCGACGATCCGGGGATGCACTCCTCGCAGACCGAACAGGATACCCGTCATTACGCGCGTCTGGCAAAAGTGCCGGTCATCGAACCCGGAGACGCGGTGGAGTGCCGTTCTTTTGTGCTCCGGGCGTTTGAACTTTCCGAAAAATGGCGTTCCCCGGTGTTGCTCCGCACCACCACCTGTGTCAGCCATTCCCGATTCCTGGTTGAGGGCGGTGAACGGCTGCCGGTTAGAAAGGCGGAATTTGTCTCCAATCCACCGCAGTTTGTGCCGATTCCGTTGTGGGGAAGGGAGCTGCGCCGCCGAGTGGAGTCCCGCTGCGATGAGCAGTCCGCCGCCGCATCTGTAGCCGATTTCAACACGGTGATGCGTGGGGAAGGGGCATTCGGCATCATTTCGCACGGAGTGACTGCGCTGCACTGCCGGGAGATGTTTCCGGAAGCGGACATCCTCAAGCTCGGCTGGGCGTGGCCGTTTCCCGACCAGCTGTTGCGGGACTTCGGCGCCTGTTATCCGCGGCTGCTGGTCGTCGAGGAGGGAGATCCGATCGTTGAGGAACATGTTAAATCACTCGGAATTGCCTGTGACGGCAAGAACTTCGTCCCCCGGACCGGAGAACTTACTCCGGCGGTGCTCAGAGGGGTGCGTTCCCGCTTCCTGGCTGAGGAGTTCCGGGCTCCGGAACCATTCCCGGAACCGCTTCCCGGACGTCCGCCGATACTCTGTGCCGGCTGTCCGCACCGGGGAATTTTTTATGCGCTCGCTCGTTTCGATGTGATCGTCACCGGCGACATCGGCTGTTACAGTCTCGGAGTGTTTCCGCCGCTGTCGCGGACGGATGTGATTCTCTGCATGGGCGGCGGTTTTTCGATGTCGCAGGGAATGGTGCACGCGGGCGAGAAGCGGCCGGTGGTGGGCGTGGTCGGCGACTCCACCTTTTTCCACTCCGGGATCACCGGTCTGCTGGACGTGGTCTACAATCGGGGGAGTTCGACGCTGGTGGTGGTGGACAACCGGACTACCGCGATGACCGGTCATCAGGATCATCCCGGCACCGGTCGGACGCTGATGGGCGAGAGCGTCCCCGCCGCCGACATCGCTGAAATCGCCCGGGCCTGCGGCATGAAAAACATCCGGATCGTGAATCCCTACAATCTGGAGGAAACGGTCGCGGTGTTCCGTGAGGAGATCGCCCGCGACGAACCGTCGTTGATCATCTCCCGGGCACCGTGTCTGCTCAAAGAACGCCGTCCGGTCGGACCGACGCTTACCATCGACCGGGATCGTTGCCGCAATTGCCGGAAGTGTCTGTCGCTCGGTTGTCCGGCAATTGAATCCGCCGCCGGATCCGGTCCGGTCATCAATGCCGGTTTGTGTGCCGGCTGCGGACTGTGCCGTCAGGTCTGCCGGTTTTCGGCGGTGGTGGAAATTGAGAAAGCCGACGGCCGGGAGTCGGGAACTCTTCAGCAGTGAAACGGAGGTTGACAATGAATAAACTTACATTTTTTTCCGGTGTCGCGGCACTGGCGGTGCTGGTATTGACCGGCTGCCACGGGGTTTCTCCGGAATTGGCCGCCCATAACTTCAAGGTCGATGCCGATTCCGAGCGCTGCATTCTCAGTTGCGGCGACCGGGTGCTTACGCTGCATCCGGGCAGCCGTTCCGCTGAGCTGAACGGTATTCTGCTCCAGTTGCCGGCCGCAGTCGATTACGAATCCCGCACCTATTCGCTCGATCCCCTGGTGATCGACACGGTGGTGGTGCCTTTGCTCGCCGACGGGGCGCAGCTGACCAGGCCGGTGAAAAAGGTGATGCTCGACCCCGGCCACGGCGGACGGGATTCCGGCGCCCGCGGCGCCCGCGCTCTGGAGAAAGAGCTCAACCTGAAACTTGCCGCGGCGATCCGGGAGGAACTTGTCAAACGCGGGTTTGAGGTGGTGATGACCCGGGAAGATGATACCTTTGTGTCGCTCGACGAACGCGCGCAGCGCAGTGCGGCGGCGGATATCTTCATCTCCGTCCACCACAATGCCGCGAGCAACCGCACTGCCCGGGGCATCGAGACCTTTGCCGCCCGGCCGCGTCGCGCCGTCCGTTTCCACGATGCCGCATCCACCCGGTTGGCATTCGAGGTACAGCGGGCGATGACGGAGGCGACCGGGGTGGTGGATCGCGGCGTGAAATTCGACCGCTTCGTCGTCATCCGGAAATCGCATGTCCCGGCAATCCTGCTCGAAGGGGGATTCATCTCCACTCCGGAGGAGGAGAAGCTGATTGCGTCGGAGGATTTTCGGCGGAAGATCGCCGTCGCTGTCGCGACGGCGGTGGAACGCTTCAGCCGGGACGCGATCATCGTTGAGGAGGATGAATAGAAGATCATGGAAAAGATAATCTGGCCGGGAAGTACGCAGCTCGCTCCGGTGCCGGCGGTGCTGGTCGGCTGCGGCAACAACCGGAATCTGCCTTTCAACGTGCTGACCATCGCCTGGACCGGGATCGTCTGCAGTGAACCCCCGTTGGTCGCGGTGTCGATCCGTCCGGAACGTTATTCGTTCGATCTGGTTTCCGCCACCAATGAGTTCACCGTCAACGTTCCTTCCGACGATATGGCGGAGAAGGTCGATTTCTGCGGAGTGAAGTCGGGACGCGAGATCGACAAGATCGCCGCCTGCGGTTTCACCGCCGTTTCCGGCAGCCGGGTTGCCGCTCCGGTAATTGCCGAATGCCCGATCTCACTGGAGTGCCGGGTCGTCAAACGGCTGGCGCTCGGCAGTCACGAACTCTTCATCGGAGAAATCGTGGCGGTTCAGGTGGAACGGGAACTGGTCAATGCCGACGGCAGATTTGATATCGACCGGGCGAAGGTGCTCGGATATGCGCATGGTCACTACTACCGGCTCGGTGAATGTATCGGTCACTTCGGTTTTTCCGTCCGCAAAAAGGCCGGTTCGCCGATCCGGCGCTGAGCTCAACGGGGGAGGGGCATGGTTATGAATGCGGCTATGTTGACGCAATTGCTGAGAAATTCCCGCAACACCCTGGCCTTCACCGGGGCCGGGATATCCACTCTGGCGGGAATCCCCGATTTCCGCGGTGCGGGCGGGGTTTATTCGCGGCCGTGGGAGGGCCATCGGGTGGAGGAGATTCTTTCGTTGCCGATGTTTCTCAAGCACCCGGAGTTGTTCTACCGGTGGGCGAGAGAGTTTGTCTACCGGCTCGACGATTTTGAACCGGCTTCGGTTCACCGGGTGCTGGCCCGGCTCGAACAGGCGGGCCGGTTGCGCGCCGTCTGCACCCAGAACATCGATCTGCTCCATCAGAAGGCGGGCAGCCGGGAGGTCTGGGAGGTCCACGGTTCCCCGGCGCGTCACCACTGCCTTGAATGTGGCGCACTCTCCACCTACCGGGAGATCGCTCCGCTTGTTCACGCGGGAACGGTGCCCCGCTGCCGACGGTGCGGCGGATTGATCAAACCGGATATCGTCTTTTACGGCGAAAATCTCGATGAAGCTCTGCTCGACCGGGCATTTGCCGCCTTTGCCGAGGCCGAAGTGGTACTGGTGCTCGGCAGCAGTCTCACGGTTCAACCGGCGGCCTCCCTGCCGGAGTGCGCAGCCCGGAGCGGTGCAAAACTGGTGATCGTCAACAACCAGCCGACCCTGCTCGACCATGCGGCGGCAATGCGGTTTTCCGACCTCGGAACGCTTTTCGCCGAACTTGACACGGTGGAGTGGTAACCGCGCCGTTTGTACGCAAAAAAAACGGGGCGCATTTCCGGGTGATCCAGTCATGCGTCCCGCGTGATATGCTATTCAGAGCAGTTTACAGCGCCAGCAGCTTGGCGACCGTCGCATCCGCCAGCGCCGCATCCGGCAGCACCAGATCCGGCAGCCGGGAGAAGGGGATCATCTCCACGGTGAAGGGGCCCTGATAGCCGATGCGGTCGAGCGCGGCGAAAAGTTTGCCGAAATCCACTTCTCCGGCAGTCAGATCGTCGCCGAAACCATGCAGTCCTCCGGCGCAGTCGGTTTCAATGAAGTTCTTGAGGTGAACCGCCTTGATGCGGGCGCCGAGAATCTCCGGGTAATCCTCCGGTCGGCCGTAGATGCAGCAGTTGCCGACATCGAAGTAAATGCCGACTCGTTCGACGGGGAAGTTGTCGAGATAGAACTTCCACTCCATCGGCGACATCAGAAAGCGGTTCCAGACGTTTTCCAGGGCGATGACCACGCCGAGTTTTTCGGCGGTCGGCAGCAGTTCGTGAAGCGACTGGATCGAATTTTCCCAGACCGTCCGGTAGGGGACGATCGGAATCGACGGTTCCCAGGCGACGCGCGTCGCCCCGGGAACCACCAGTACCGTCCCCGCCCCGATCGCATTGGCAATTTCAAGATAACGACGGGTGAACTTTTTCGCCTCTTCACGTTCGGCGGCATCCGGAGAGCCGAGCGACAATCCCCAGTAACGACCGGTGGCGAGGGTGCGCAGACCGATTTTCCGCTGCTCGGCATAGGCGGCGATCTTTGCACATTCACCGGCGCTGATCTCCAGAGCGAGCGCATCCCCGACCGTCAGTTCCACGCCGTCGAGACCTTTTTCCACCGCATAGTCGATGAATTCATACGGGCTTTTTTCTCCGGAAAACCCTCCGTACACCCAGTAGTTGAGCGCTTTATACATAATCAACCTCCACCGTTTTGCCGGAATCAACCGATTTCTCCTCGGCAAAGACGATCCGATGCGAATCGGCAATACTTTCCAGCGTCTGGTACGCCACCGGCGGAGTATTCTCCGCCAGACACTTCACGAAATAGTTGAGCTCCTGGTGCCAGCCGGTCGGAAGTTTCTCATCGACCACCTGCGGAGATTCCACCCGTCCGTCATTCCAGTAGATGTGGTAGCCGCCGGCGTCAAGCTTGATCGTCGCTTTTTCGCAGATGATCTGGAAGCTCATTTCAAACGGCACCCCTTTGGCCGCCGCCCAGCCGCCTTCGGCGACGATCATCGCCCCGTCGCCGAAATCATAACTGGTCACCACATGATCGATCGCATGGTCGCTGACCACTCCGCGGACGCCGAAACTGGTCACCCGTTTCGGACGGCCGAAGAAACAACGCACCTGATCGGCATCATGGAGATGGAGGTCAAGCAGCGCCCCCTTGCTGCGCGCTTCGGTCATGAACCAGTTCTCCCAGGCATTGCCGTCAACGCTCGGAGAAAGCCGCCGGAAATTGGCGCTGCGCACCCGGCCGACCGCTCCGGAAGCATAGAGTTCCCGGGCGTGCAGATATTCCGGCCACATCCGGACGCAGAGGCCGACATTGAAGAAAACTCCGGCGGCTTTGACCGCAGCGGAAATCTCCCGCAGCTCCTCCTCGTTGAGGCAGAGCGGTTTTTCGACAAAGAGGTGTTTCCCTGCCGCACAGGCCGCCAGCGCGAGTTCCCGATGCCACGGCGTCGGCACACAGATATCGACCGCATCGACATCCGCTTCGGCGATCAGCCGGAAGGGATCGCTGTAACAGGCGATGCCGGTGAGGTCGAGTTTCGAACCGCTGCCCTCTCCGATATTGCCGGAGACGGCGCTGATGTCGCCGCTGAGCTTCACCGGATCGATGTCAGCGAGCGCCGCCACCCGGACGCCGGGCAGCGCTTGGTAGATTCCGAAGTGGGTCGTCCCCATGAAGCCGAGGCCGATCAGACCGATTTTGATTTCCTTCATACCCATTTCTCCCGCAGTTGGTTTCGGAACTGCCGGTGGAAAATCGCCTGACAACAATTCGCTGCGATAATTCCACCGCACTGTGCATATTATGCAACCGGGGAGATGATTTTAAAATGGATTTTTCAGCAAATAGCTGGATTATCCGGCGACGGGTGCGAAGTTCCTTCTCAACATGCCGGATTGCCGGCCGGGGAACCGGACAGCGGCAGGCGCAGCCGGAAGGTGCAGCCGCCGCCGGGAGTTTCATCGACCTCGGCCGAACCGTGGTGAAGCTGACAGATGTGCTTGACGATCGCCAGCCCGAGTCCGGTGCCGCCGAGTTCGCGGCTCCGGGAACCATCCACCCGGTAGAAGCGTTCGAAAATCCGTTTCCGGTGGTCCGGAGGGATGCCGATTCCGTGGTCGGCGACTTCGATCACCGCCTCCGGACCGTCACGGCGCAGGGTCACGGTGATCCGGTCGCTGCCGCTGTATTTGAGCGCATTTTCCAGCAGATTCACCAGCGCCTGTTCCAGCAGAATCGGGTCACCTTTGATCGGCAGTGAAGCATCTCCGGCGAGCGAAATGACGATATTCGCCGCCGCGGCCCGCGGACGGGTGAGATTGATCGCGTTGACCGCTACCGAAGCGACCTCGACCGGAGCAAAATCACGGGTCGGGTCAAGTTGCCGTTTTTCCAGTGCGGCGAGACTGAGAATATCCCGGACCAGATTGTTGAGGCGGTGGGAATTGCTCCGGAGCATCTCCATGAAGTTGTGGCGGAGTTCCGGAGTGAGTTCCTCATCCTCCAGCGCTTCGGCGGCGCCGATGATGCAGGTCAACGGGGTTTTGATTTCGTGAGAGACGTTGGCGATGAAATCACTGCGGAATGATTCGAGCCGACGCAGGTTGGTGAGCTCGGTCACGGTAAGCAGCAGACGCCGTTCTCCGTCCTCATCGTCGAGGACGCGCCCTTTTACAAGCAGCAGCCGTTCCAGACCGTTGCGGTGCAGTGTGAACTCCCGTTCAAACGGAATGCGGTTCGCCAGCGTGGCATGCGCGAGTTCCAGCAGTTCCGGAATCCGGCAGCGGGCGAGGTTGAAACGTCCGGTCGCAGCATCGAAACCGAAAAGTTCCGCCGCCGCCGGATTGAAACGTACCAGCTCCCCGTCCGGGGCAAACAGCAACACCGCTTCACTCATGGTATCGAGCAGCGCGTTTTTCTCGTTGCGTTCTGCGGTCACGTCCGCCAGACGGTGTTTAAGTTGTTCAGCCATCTCAAATACGCCGACGGCAAGTTCCCTAACCATGCCTCCCGCGGGGATTTCAATGCGGCTGTCGAGCTTGCCCATCGCAATCTCGCCGACACTGTGCTGAAGCGCCAGCAGCGGCTTGCGCACCCGCCGGGCGATGTAGAGCGACAACCACAGCACCAGCTGAGCGCCGAGCAGCAGCGCAGTGAACATATTCAACCGCGCGAGGTCGAGCATCCGGCTCACCCGGTCCGTCGATATCGCCGCCCGGAGCACGTAATCTCCCGAACCGGTGTGAAGCGGCAGCGCATAATAGATCATCCAGCGGCCGAGACTCTCGCTGAAACGCAGCGACCCCGCCGGTTTTCCGGCAAATGCCGAACTCACCTCTTCGCGATCAAGATGATTGCCGAGAAATTCCGCGGTTTCGGTGGATTCCGCCATCACCCGGCCGGAAGAGTCGATCAGCGTGATCCGCAGCGAATCCCGGTTGAAACTGTTGCAGAACTCCTCCGCCGTCTTCACCTCGCCCCGGTCGAGCAACGGTGTGACCACCGCTCCGACCAGCCGTGCGGATTCGGATATGTTGTTTTCGGCTTCGGCCAGGTAACTTTTTTCAAAAGCCCGGTTCTGCCAGTAGAGAATGGCGGCGAATACCGCCACCAGCAGCGCCGCCAGCAGCGGCGGTGCGAACAGAATCGTATCGCGCTTTTTCATCATGCCCCCGGTCTCAGCCGATAGCCGACGCCGCGAATGGTTTCAATGTTCCCACCCCATTCGCCAAGTTTTCGGCGGAGGTTGACGATCTGTACGTCAATCGCCCGCTCCGTTACCGGATAATCGTCGCCCCGGACCTGAATGATTATCTGATTACGGGTGTAGACCCGTCCGGGATGTGAGGCGAAGAGCTTCAGAATTTCAAATTCGCTCACGGTAAGCTCCAGTTCCTCCCCGTTGAGTCTGGCGCTGTGGAGTTCCGTGTTGATGACCAGTCCGGCCCGGCGGATTTCCACATCCTCCGCGCTCTCTCCAAGTTCGCGCAACTGGGTGCGCACCCTGGCGATCAGAATTTTGCGGCTGAAAGGCTTGGTGATGTAGTCACTCGCTCCAAGTTCCAGACCCAGCACCACATCCTCCTCCTCCGCCTTGGCGGTGAGCATGATGATCGGAATCCTCCTGGTCTCCTCCTCCGCCTTGAGTTTGCGGCAGACCGAAAGCCCGTCAATTCCCGGAAGCATCAGATCCAGCAAAATCAGATCGGGTTGAAATTTGCGCGCCGTTTCCAGTCCACGCTCGCCGTTTTCCGCTTCGTAGATCGCGGAATATCCGGCGCTGTTGAGGGTCAGTCTGATCAATTCCCGGATCGACGGTTCATCTTCGACGACGAGAATTTTTTCATTTGCCATTTTCTTCTCCTTCATGACGGTGACGGATAATCCGACCGCTCTCGAGGTAAATTACATCCTCGGCGATATTGGTGGCGATGTCGGCGATCCGTTCCAGACAGCGTGACACGGTCAGCCAGTTCAGGTAGAAACCCGCTTGATCCGGGTGT
>CAKUKT010000076.1 GCA_934663655.1 uncultured Victivallaceae bacterium | reverse complement strand
ATCACCAACAGCGCCAGCGCCGGCAGCACCGGTACCACCCTCGTGCGCAACGTCGAATATAAAACCACCGGTATCGTTCTTACGGTCACCCCGAGAATTACCCGGGGCGGGCGGATTTCAATGCAGATCAAGCAGGAGGTTTCCGAGGCGGTCAACAATACCACCAGTAACATCGACTCGCCGACCATCCAGCAGCGCACGGTCAGCACCAACATGAGTATCCGGGACGGTCAGACGATCATCTGCGGCGGACTGATCCGGGAAAAGGTCAACGACAACCTCGATACTCTGCCGGTTATCAACAGCATTCCGTTTCTGCGCCGACTGCTCGGCGACACCAACATTTCCACCACGCGCACGGAGATGCTGGTGTTGATTTCCGGCACGATCGTCACCGAGGAAACGCCGCTCGAACAGATGCTGCGCGGCTACCAGCAGTCGGTGGACAGCCTGGTTGAGTTCTCGCAGGAACCCTACAACCGGCGGGTGCGGCGGTTCAAGCACAGCGGGGATCTGGACAAATGGTTTTTGGAATAAAGCCCGGAGACGACGCCGGTATCTCCTCCCGGATGAGGGAGCGTCTCTGCCGGCGTTTCCCCGATTACGTGGAAATGGTGGAATCCGGCGTCGCCCAGCCGGAAGCGGACCGGCTGCTGGTTGAACGCGGTGAGATCAGCGAAAACGAACTGCTCGATTATTATTGCGAGGAACTGTCAATCGAAGCCTTCAACGAGAAGCTTTTCGAACTGCCCGAAAAAATTGAAGGTTTTTCCGGAGTTTACCTCGCGTCCCATTCGCTGCTGCCGCTGGAGATGAGCGATACGACGCTGCGGATGGCGGCCGCTACCCCCTACGGTCTCGAAGAGGCCGACTACGCACTGCGGACCTTTTTCGGGCGGAAAATCGAGTTCGAACTGGCCCGGCGCAGTATGATCGACCGTATGATCGAGCGCCTCTACCTCGGCGCCCCGGAGGAGGTCGCTTCCCCGCCCGGAGACGATGAAAATGAGTTGCGGCGCCTGGCTGGTGAATCCGGTATCGTCAGGCTGGTCAACGAATTGCTCTCCCAGGCGCTTGAACAGGGCGCCAGCGATATTCATATCGAACCGGAGGAGGAGGAACTGGCGATCCGGTTCCGGATCGACGGGGTGATCAGCGACCATCTGAAGCTGCCGGGCTCCGATTACCCGGCCATCGCCTCGCGGATCAAGCTGGTCGGCGGGCTGAACATCGCCGAGCGTCGTCTGCCCCAGGACGGCAGAACCAATTTTCAGCTCGGGAACCGCGAAATAGACATCCGTATCAGTACCATTCCGATCATGAATGGAGAGAGTATCGTGCTGCGGCTGCTCAACAAGGAGTCGATGCGGTTCGATCTCCGGGAACTGGGAATGAACGACCGGCTGCTGCGGGAGTTCGGCGAGCTGATCAACGTGCCGCACGGGATCATTCTGGTGGTGGGGCCGACCGGCAGCGGCAAAACCACCACGCTCTACAGTGTGATGCGTCAGCTCAACGACCGTCACCGCAAGATCATCACCATCGAGGATCCGGTTGAATATCAGGTGCCGGGGCTCTCGCAGATGCAGGTGAATCCCCAGATCGGACTTACTTTCGCCAACGGACTGCGTTCGATCGTGCGTCAGGATCCGGATGTGATTCTGGTGGGGGAGATCCGCGACCGCGAGACCGCGGATATCGCCATCAACGCCGCGCTGACCGGCCATCTGGTGCTCAGCACGCTGCACACCAACGACGCGGTCGGAGCGGTGGTTCGGTTGATCGACATGGGCGTGGAACCGTTTCTGATCACCGCTTCGCTCTGCGGGGTGCTTTCCCAGCGGCTGGTCCGGCTCGTCTGTCGGAGCTGCGGTGGTTCCGGGCAGGCTGTCGGCGGTGGGCGTTGTCGCAATTGCGGCGGCAGTGGTTTCCGCGGTCGGAGCGGTATTTTTGAATTGCTGCTGGTCGACGACGCGATTCGCGAGGCGGTTCACCGGCAGGCTGCCAGCGATGAAATCGAAGCGATTGCCCGGGAGCACGGCATGATAACGCTCTATGAAGATGGTATGGAAAAGGTCAATGCCGGGCTGACCACCAGAGCCGAACTGCTGCGTTCCGCCGGCGGTTTTGAAGGGGACGTCGGGCATGGCGTCGGGTAGTACTTTCCGTTATCTGGTTCTGGAGCGTTCGGGGGCGCGACGCGAGATGGTTGTCGAGGCCGCTTCCGCCGCCGAGGCGGTTGCCCGGCTGCGCCGTCAGGGGGTTACGCCGTTGCGGGAGCTCACAGAGGCGACCGGCGAAACGCGGCGGAACCTGTTTCGCCGGCGTCGGCGCCGGAAATTTGATGTGACGGTGTTTTTCAACCGGCTGGCGCCGCTGCTGGCGGCCCGGGTGCCGCTGGAAAAGGCGCTGGCGGTGATAGAGGAGGGCACGACTGATCCGGAGAGTGCGGCGGTGGTTTTCGAATTGCGTCGTCATCTCCACGAGGGAAGGCGGTTTTCCGAATTACTGCGGGAACGGCCCGCGATCTTTCCACCGATCGCCGCCGGGCTGATCGAAGTCGGCGAGGAAACCGGCGAACTGCCGCTGGTGGCGGCGGAATTACGCCGTTTTTTCAACGAGAGCAAGGAGTTCCGGGATTTTGTCGTCACCAGTTCGATCTATCCGTTGATTGTGGTTGCGGTAACGATCAGTGTGGTGATACTGCTCTTTACGGTCTTCATTCCCCGTTTTGCCAAGGTGTTCGAAGATATGGGACAGGAGCTGCCGGGGTTGACTCGGGCAATGCTCGGAATCAGCGAATTCATGACCGCCAACTGGTATCTGGCGGTGATTGCGGTCGCGGTGATCTGGCTGCTTCAGCGCCGGGTCGCGGCTTCGGCGGAATTGCGGAAACGCCGTGACCGCCTGATTCTCGCATTGCCGGTTTTCGGTTCCCTGATCTCCTCGGTACAGATCAGCAACTTTCTGCAGGCGATGGCGATCATGTGCAGGAGCCGGGTTCATCTGCTGCGGGCGCTGGCGATCGCCCGGCAGACGCTGTCCAACCAGGCGATCGACGCCGGTTTCAGCGCGGTCTCCGAACAGCTGCGCGCCGGACGCAAACTCTCGGAAGTACTCGGGCGGGTGAATTTTCTGCCTCCCGGCACCGGTGCGATGCTTCAGGTCGCCGAGGAATCCGGCGAAGTTGGAGAGATGTTCGGCCGTCTCGCCGCGGAACAGCAGGATGTTACCCGGTTGAAGTTCAAACGGCTGCTCGCCATGCTGGAACCGATGGTGATTCTGGTGCTCGCGGTGATGGTGATGGCGGTGGTGCTCGCGGTCTTCATGGCGATCTGGAAGATGAATTCAATCCGTTGAACGGGGACTTCCGGAGGATTGAAAAAGCGGAGTCGACGGATTATATTCTTCCTGATATCAAACCGTGAGAGTAGACAATGAGCGTAGTTCCCGTCAACAGAAACACCGCCGGACACCGGGAACGGCTCCGGCAGCGTTTTTTGCGCGGCGGGATTGCCGCGTTGAATGATTACGAGGTTCTGGAGCTGATCCTGACCGGTGCGATTTTGCGCCGCGACGTCAAACCGATTGCCAAAGCGCTCATCGCCCGTTTCGGTTCGTTTGAGGCGGTGCTTGACGCCAGCGGCGATGAATTGCTCGAGGTGCCGGGCATGGGGCCGGCCGGTGTGGTGGCTCTGCTGCTCATCCGGCAGACCTGTACCCGCTATCTTGAACAGCATGTGTGCAGTGCCGATGTCCTTGATTCCTACAGCAAAGTGGTCGATTATCTGCGCATGAAACTCGGCGGCGGCAAAAAAGAGACGCTGATGGTGCTCTACCTCAATTCCCGCAACCATCTGGTCGCTTCGGAAGTCTACCCCGGCACCGTCGATCGGGCTTCGGTATACCGGCGCGAGGTGTTGGAAACGGCGTTGCGGTCACGGGCGACCGGAGTGATTCTCGCGCATAACCACCCCAGCGGCGTTTGCGAACCGAGCGCCGCGGATTTGGAACTCACACGCGAGATAATGAAGGGCTTGCGCGAACTTCAGGTGACGCTTCATGACCATCTGATTGTGACGCCGTCAGCGAGCCGGAGTTTACTGCACCGTCCGGTTTCCGGAGAGGGAAAATGAGCGAACGCGACCAATTACTGGCGCTGGATGACGTCGCGCTTTCGGAGCTCTGCCGGATCAGTTTCGGTTACGGGAGCGGACCGGGCGGTCAGAAGCGCAACAAGAGTTCCACGGCGGTGCGGGTGGAACTGCCGGGAACCGGCTATTTTGCCACCGACTGCACCGAACGCAGCCAGCACCGGAACCGCGCCAATGCATTGCGGAAACTCCGGCTCACCATCGCTCTGCGGTGGCGCGAACTGCCGGCGCGGGTGCCGGAACACTTCCCCTGCGCTCCGGAACATCACGATTATCCGCTGGTTCTGGCCGCGCTTTTTGATCTGCTTGAGGAGCATGGGTACGACCATCGCGCCGTCGCTGCGCAGCTCGGGACCTCACCCACGGCGCTGGTTCGGCGGATCGCCCGTGATCCGGCGGCCTGGACGGCGTTTGCCGCCGAGCGGAACCGGCGCGGGCTGCCGGAACTCTCCGCACGGTGAAATCAACTCCGGGCGTTATTACCGTTTTGCGCTCTTCCGGGTGCGTTCGATCGATCTCAGCAGCGCATAGCAGGTAGCGATCCGGGGGGTCGGCACGCCGTTTCGCCTGGCTATCCGCAGTGCATTGCCGAGGATCGCTTCGAGTTCCAGTGGCCGGTGGTTGTCGAGATCCTGAAGCATGCTGGTGCGGTAGGCGGGAAAATGGCGGGTATAATTCATCTGGTTATCCGCCGCTTCGTGAGTCAGCGCATAGCCTTCGGAATTGGCGACGGCGATCACTTCATCCATCAGCGCGACGCAGAGGGGTTCGAGTTCGTTGTCGTCGCAGATCGTCCGGGTATCAACGCCGCCGGCCAGAATCGACACCGGATTGAAGGGCAGGTTCCAAGCCAGTTTTTCCCAGCGGTAGAAGCCGATCTCATCAAAGGTTTTGCATTCGATCCCCACCGATTCGAATGTTTCCGCGAGTTTCCGCGCTCCGGCGCCGATTCCGCGCGGGTAGGTGCCGATCTTGAGCCGACCCGCCGACTGGACGCCGATCAGTCCCGGTTTCGGGCGGGCGACGCCGATATAGGCGACTGCGCTCACCAGTTCGTTTTCCGGGAAGGTTTCGGCGATTTCCCGCTCGATGTCGATGCCGTTCTGGATCTGAACGATGACCGTTCCGGCGGAATTGATCGCCGGACGCAGCAGTTCCGCCTGATTCACCCCGTCGAGCACTTTGGTCGCCAGAATCACAAAATCGGCGGTCTCCCGGTATTCCGCAGCTGAGTTCAGCAGCCGCGCCGGCGTAAAGAAATATTTCTCCCGCGGAGCCTCGACCCGGTAGCCGCCGTTGGCGCGAACCGTTTCATATTCCGAACGTGCCACCACCGTCACTTCCGCTCCGGCGCGGGCAAGCATGCTGCAGAAATAGACGCCGACGCCGCCGGCGCCGATCAACAGAACTTTCATAACCTTACCTCTCAGTTGTCGGAAAAAATCGCCGTCCCGATCCGCACCAGCGTCGAACCACAGGCGATTGCTTCGCGGAAATCGCCGCTCATTCCCATGGAGAGCAGCGGCAATGACAGACCGGCTTCGCGGTTGATTTCATCCCGCAGCTGCCGGAGCCGGGTGAAGATTTCCCGGAGCTCTTCCGGAGCGGCGTTGAAGGGCGCCATCGTCATCAGGCCGGCGAATTGAGCGCAACGGCATTGCGCGGCGGCAACGGCAACTTCCTGCCACCGATCGAGCGGGGCGCCGCTTTTGCTCGCCTCTCCGGAGACGTTGATCTCCACCAGTATCCGGGGGCGGCGCCCCTCTTCACCAGCGATCCGGTCGATGCGTTCGGCGAGCGCTGCCGAGTCGACCGAATGGATGACCGAGGCGATTTTCACCACCTTGCGCACCTTGTTGGACTGAAGCTGGCCGATGAAATGCCAGCGGATATCTTCCGGGAGGATTCCGGCCTTCTCTTCGAGCACCGGAACGCGGTTCTCGCCGAAATCGCGCAGCCCGTGTTCATACAGTTCGCGGATGACCGGAGCCGGGACGGTTTTGCTCACCGGCAGCAGAAACACCTCTTCCGGAGTGCGTCCGGCGGCATGCGCCGCCGCGTCCACCTCCGCACGCACCCGCCGGTAACGGGTGAAAAGATCATCGCTCATAGCAGATCGCCCCATAATTACAATTGGTTAACGGCTCAACGGGTGTTTGCCAAAGAGAGGAGTTCGGGCCTCCGGGCGGGGGCGGTCCGGTTCGCTTCCCGCCGCCGGATCGTTTCGCCGCCGGGATGGAACACCCGCAATATAATATAGTTCACCGCGCCATCTTTGCAACTGCGGATGAGCCGCTCCCTCCGGAAAATCGCGACGATCACCGCGGTTCGTTGAGGTTCGGAGAATTGTTTCGCAGCGTCAGCACCAGGGCATCGTTGCCTCGTACCCGGAGCTGGTTGCCCGTCGGAACTTCGCCGCCGTCCACCGAAACCAGCTGCCAACCGGCGGCGATTTCCGGGATGATCTCCACGGTTTCCGGGAGGTTGTTCACCGCCAGCACCCGGAGTTGATCCGGAGCTTCCCGGTGTTCGGTCATGGTTACAAACGGATTCCCGCTCGTCACTATGCGCCGGATGCCGGCCGCAGCTGCCGCCATCCGGTAGACCCGATAAAACTCCGGCGCTCCGGGCATGAACATTCGCGGCGTTCTGCCGGCACTGTATTCCAGCGGCGCATTGAGATAGATCAGCTTTCCCGCACCGCAGGCGCGCAGTGTGCATGCCGGATCGCCGTCCGCATCGACGGCGAGCACTTCGGCGTCGATGTTCCGCAGTTTCTGGAGAAATTCGCCGGGGCACTCAAAGTAGAGGTCGCGATTGCTCACCACCAGCGGTGCGGTTGCGGCCGCGAGATAGTCGACCTCCACTCCGAACTTCGAGGCAAACGGCTGGAGAATCCCGCCGTCACCGGTGACCGCCAGCGTCGCCCCGTCGCGAACCCGGGCAAGCAGTTCGAAGTAGCGGCGGCGGTCGATGACCCGGGTGCCCCGGATTGACGGCAGCAGATAGAGCGACGCCGGTTTCAACGGTTGATCTGCTTTTTGAAACTCCACGTCGAATCCCGCCTGTTTCGCCAGCAGCCAGGCGGCGTGAGCGACCGTCCAGGAGTCCTGGTCATGACTGAGCAGCACCACCGCATCGCGCCGGAAAACAGGCAGATGGTGGAGTTGGAGTTCTTCAAGGCGCCGGGAAAATTCGGAGAACACCTTCATTACCGGTTTCGGGTGGTATCCGGGACGCAGCAATCCGAGTTCCCGTTCGATGCTGTTCCAGTCGTAGGGCGCCTGCGGCAGTTCCGACTGGTCGTGAGCGCACCACCAGAGCACGCCCCGGCAATCATGGGCGAGGGCGTCCCAGAGCAGGTTGCGCAAATACAAGGCCGCGCGGTCATCGCTGGAGAGTCCCGGCCCGAGGCTGCCTGCCTCCTCAACGAAAGCCGGCACCCCGCCGATGTCTCCGTAAAGCCGGGTTTCCGTGGTGGCGTGAAAGGCGTTGCGCATGGTGTTCACCACATCCATGCTCATGCGCGGCGTGAAAAGCGGATAGGGGTGGGTGGTCAGAATGTCGGTGGTTTCCGCCTGATCACTGATGGTCCAGTAGTGGCGATTGGAGGATTCCACTACCAGGGAATGCATTCCCGACACCACCGGCCGCCCGGGATCAACAACCCGGATTGCCGAGGAGATGATCCGGCTCCAGCACCACGCTTCGTCCACACTGGCAAGTTCGGCCATGCAGTTGCATTCATTGCCGAGATCCCAGGCGACAATCGCCGGTGATTCCCGGAAGCTGCGGACGAAATGATCGACGAAACGGAGTTCCCACCTGATTGCGAAGGGGTCGGTCAATACATTGCGCCGTTCCAGCGCCGGTGGAACATGCATCCGCCCGCTCATCCAGCCGGTGAGCAGGCCGACGACCAGTTTGAGACCGGCGGCGTCGGCGAGTTCGGTCAGGCGGCGGAAGCGTTCGAGCATCTCCCCGCTCATTCCCGCCCGGCCGGCGGGAGTGTCGGGCAGCGGCGCCTCCGCGAATCTAACCTCCGCGCCGCGCTGGGCGTAGCCGCTGATTTCATGGATTGGCTGAAAGTCCGGCCACAGCGGGAAAACCCGCAGTACTTCAATCCGGTGTTCGGCAAGGGTTCGGAAATCCGCCGCCACGATCTCCTCGTCCCAGTTGCGCCACATCGCGGTTCCGGCGTGGGAGGCCCAGTAGTTGCAGCCGACAAAGAAGTGATCCCCGGCACAGAACCGCTCGAGATTTTTACCATTCAAATCGATCATGAATCTGCTCCTCAATGAATTTATATCCGGTCCGGAGGGAGTGATCGCACCTCTCCTCCCCGCTGCATTCTTCCTGCCGCCGCATCACAACCGCGAAACAGAGGATTTCGACCGTTCAAGGCAGAAAAAGAGTGTTGTCCGGGATATAGTATATTACCGGAAACCCCGGAAAACCACCGGTAAGAGGAAAAATGCCGCGGATTTTGGCGGATTTTACCGATATGCCGGCAAAAAGAACATTTCCCGGCTCCCGGCAAACGGGAAGCCCCGGGAAGATGAAATCACTTTGTTTCTGTGGCCGCGCCTTGTAAAAAAACCGGAACACCGATATATTGTATAATACACCGTGGATCAATTTTTTCAGGAGTTCAACTGCCGTTATGGATACCTTTGTGGATGCCACCTCCGCCTGCGATTTGATTGGACGTTATCCGGAACTTGCGGGGTCGACCGCCGTGATCGACCGGCGGCTGGCCGGACGGGAATTTGTAATCGAAGCCGCCGCCGTCGGATATTCATTCCGGGCCGGCGCCACCGCCGCGCTGGTCGCCGCCGTTGATTATCTTCTTGCCCGGCTGAAACGACGGCAGGTGCCGGAACTGCCGATCCATCGGGTTTCGCCTTTCCCGAACCGGCTGATCATGGAGGACTTCGCGTTTGACTGCTATCAACCGACCGGGTTTGACTTCAGCCTCGACGATTATGCCCGCAACCTCGCCGCGCTCGGCTATACCGGAATGGAATGCAACCGTTTCTCGCACTCCCAGCCGATGGCGCCGTATCACTGGAATTACGCGTTCACGAACCCCTCGCTGGCGTGGTTTTTCGAGACCCCGCTGCACGGTGGCGCGATACCCCGGGAGTTGATCGAGGCCAACCACCGGGAACTTGCCGCCACCATCGGCGCCGCGGTAAAATACGGACTCGAACCGATCATCACCACCTTCCTGCCGCGCCCCTATCCGGAGTCGTTTTTCGCGGTACACCCGCAGTGGCGGGGGCCGCGTTATGAGAGTGGTTACTTCCGGAAAAGCGGTCTCGCCCCGGTCTATTCGCTGGACACCGACAATCCGGAGGTGCAGGAGTTCTACCGGCAGATTTATGCGCAGCTTTTCGATGAATTTCCGCAGATCCGGCACATGTTCTTCTGGCATTCCGACCTCGGCACCGCCTTCTGGGGCGACGGGCAGGGCCCGAAGAAGCTGCGGATGGTCGACCGGGTTGCCGGTTTCCACCGGATGCTCCGGTGGGAGATCGATCAGCGCCACCTTGACGTCAAGGTGTGGCTCAACCCGTGGGGACTGGCGAAGGAGTCTCTCGATCTGCTGGCCGAAACCCTGCCCGAAGGAATCAGCTTCTCGATCAAGGATAATCCGGGGCTCGAGAGCTTTGCCGGCAGTCGGCGTTATGTGC
>CAKUKT010000075.1 GCA_934663655.1 uncultured Victivallaceae bacterium | reverse complement strand
GCGGAAATCGCGGCCAACAATCCCTATACCGATGCGTGGCGTCTTTTCGCTGCCACCGATCATTACGTCTGGGAGGTGCTGCGCAAACGGGAAGTTCCCGAAGAACTGATCACCGGCAAGGCTTCCGCAAAGGATAAATTTCTCGCGATGGCGCGGGTTTTTCCGGAACTTGCTGGCAATCCGGTTTATGAATGGATTCATCTGGATCTGCGGCGCTACTTCGGGATCGACGAACTGCTCGGCCCGGCCACCGGAGAGAAGATCTTCGCCGAGGTTAACCGGAAACTCGCGCTGCCGGGATTCCGCCCGCAGGCGCTGCTCACCGGCCCGCTGAATGTCGAAACCATGTGTTCGACCGACGATCTTATCGATACTCTGGAACACCATCGCACCGTCAATGCCGCCGTCGGCCGGACCCTGGTTCGCCCGACCTGGCGCCCCGACCGGGCGATGAAAATCGGCGCTCCCGGCTGGCGCGAATACATCTCCCGGGTGGAAAATCGGTTCGGAATGAAACTCGACACCTTCGCCGATCTCGTCGAAGCGATGCGTCGCAGCCACGACCACTTCGCCGAATGCGGTTGCCGCGCCAGCGATCACGGTCTGGAATACCCCGTTGGAGGCGATGAAGCCGATCCCGCGGTCGCCGACCGGGTTTTCCGCAAAGCGAAAAACGGCGATACGCTCACCGGTGCCGAAATCGACGCTTATGCCGGTGCGTTCCTCGTCGCCGCCGCCGAACTCAACGCGGAGAAATCCTGGGTAACTCAGCTTCATATCGGGGCGGTTCGTGATGTCCGGGCGATGCTCTTCAATACGATCGGTCCGGACTCGGGCGGCGATGTGATCAGCAACTCCATCCGGCTGCTGCCGGCGTTGCCGCAGTTCCTGAACCGTTTCGACGATCGTCTCAAGGTGGTGCTGTACTGCCTGGATCCCGGTCATACTCCGACGCTGGCGTCAATAACCCGCGCGTTCGGAGGTCGGACCGTGCTCGGTTCGGCCTGGTGGCTCAACGATACGCCGACCGGCATGCGCCATCAGCTCGAATATATCGCCTCGGTGGATCTTCTGAGTTCTTTCGCCGGCATGGTTTCCGATTCCCGCAAACTGCTGAGTTACGGTTCGCGGTTTGAGATGTTCCGGCGGGTTCTCGCCGACGTGCTCGGAGCCATGGTCGAACGCGGCCAGATGCCGGCGGAAATCGCCGCCGACCTGGCGGTTAAAATCGCTTACGAGGGGCCGAAGCGCTTCTGGAATCTTTAACGCTCTAACAATTTCAGGAAATTTATCGTTATGCCACAGGTGAAAAGTGACCTTTACAAAGCTGCCGGGGTCGATATCGACCTGGCGACCCGGCTGCTCGGCGACGTCAAAAAGAAACTTGCCGCCGCCAGACGTCCGGAAATGCTCGCCCCGATCGGTGGTTTCGGCGGGCTGTTCCAGCTTGACCTCTCCAAATACCGCGAACCGGTGCTGGTCTCCAGCATCGACGGCGTCGGCACCAAGCTGATGATCGCGATGATGATGGAGAAATATGACACTGTCGGACATGATATCGTCAACCACTGCGTCGATGATATTTCCGTCCAGGGGGCGGAACCGCTCTATTTCCTCGACTATATCGGCATCGGAAAACTCCGCAGTCCGCTCTACGAACAGGTGCTCAGCGGCATTGCCGACGCCTGTCGGGCGGTCAATTGCGCCCTGCTCGGCGGCGAAACCGCGGAAATGCCCGGCATGTACGGAAATGATTTCGACCTGGTCGGCGTGATCACCGGCGTCGTTGAGAAATCCGAACTGATTACCGGCGAAAAAATCCGTCCGGGGCACATCGCAATCGGAATTTCCTCCAACGGCCTTCACACCAACGGCTTCAGTCTGGCCAGAAAAATTCTTTTTGAAAAATGCGGCTATACGGTTTCCTCCCGTCCGGAAGAGCTCGGCGGCGACTCCGTCGGTGAAGCGCTGCTCCGCCCGCACCTCTGCTACTATCCGGCAATCCGGACTGCGCGTGAGCGCGGTATCAACCTCGACGGGATCGCTCACATCACCGGCGGCGGCCTTTACGACAATGTGCCGCGGATTCTTCCGGAAGATGTTTCGGTGAATTTCACCCCGGAACCGCTCCCGGTGCCGCCGATATTCCGGCTGCTGGTGGACAAGGGTGAAGTAAGCCATGACGAAGCGTACCGGGTGTTCAATATGGGAGTCGGGATGGTGTGGTTCGTGCCGGCGGCGGAAGCCGATGCTGCGCTGGCGGCAATCCGCGAGTCGGGCTTCAACGCCGCGGTCATCGGCGAAGCCGTGACCGGAAACAGAAAAGTAATGGTGAAATAGTCTTACACAAGCAATGGGAAAAATCGAGAATATCACCCGTTCACTGCACCGTCATCTGCGCGGTGGAACTGCGTTGAAGGATTCCTTCAGTGCCGCCGCCGCGTTCTTCCACCTCAACAACCAGGGAGAGGCCACCGGAGAACTCTTCCGGCGATCCGTACTGCCGGTTGTGAAAGTCATCATTTCGGACAACGGTGAAATAAACGCGCGAAAACTCTCGGTTTTTCGCCATATCCTTGAATCGGATCGTTCCGAATCAGAGACGGCCAAACTGCTGGCCGAACTGAAAATCGCTCCGTATGGGGATGCCGCCTCTCTCGCTGAAGCACTGAATGACCTGCCGGAGTCCGGCCGGTTTGAAATTTTCGGTTTTCTGCTCAAGCTGTCGGTCGCGGTCGATGCACCGGCGGAAACCATGCAGATGATGGCCGACCTGGCCGGGATGCTGGGAATTTCTCCGGGCCAATTCGATGAACTGCGGGAGCGGGAGTGCTCTGAGGAGCGCCACCGTCGCCGGATCATCAGTTCCGGAGCCGGCATTGCGGTGGCGCTGATTGTGATCGTGGTATTCATTCTCACGGCGACCTTTCTTCGCTCGGTGGTGTTCGGTCTGATCGTCGCCTACCTGTTGTTGCCGTTGGAGCAGTATTTTGAACTCCGTCTCCGCGAAAAACGGGGATTCGGCTACCATTGCTTCCGGATTCTCTCACTGCCGCTGCGGCCCTTTTACTGGCTCTCCCGTAAAGTGATGCGCCACGGCGACTCTCCGCCGGCAGAATCGTCGGAGCGGGAAGCCGAACGCAAACGCGACCAGAGTCTGATCGCCAAGGCGACCGCCCAGACCGTCGCGCTCGTCTTATTGCTGCTGCTGGCGATAATCATGGTTCTTTCCTCGTTTACCGGGCAATACGTAAAAAACATCGGCGCAACTATCCGCCGCGGTTCCGAAGCGGCGATCTCCGCAGTTGAAAGTGCGGAAAACCAGCTGAAACGCGATCAGTTGTCCTCCGCGGCTCCGGTGGCCGGCACCGCTGCCGTCCAGAGCGTGCCCACCCCGGACGACGGCAGCGCCGACAGCGATGATGCCGATTCCACCGCCCTCGCCCAGGACGAACCACCGGCAGGCGCCTCGGAAAAATTCATTTTGGAAGCCGAGGAATATCTCGACCATCTCCGGGAACGCTTCGAGAAAATCCCCCTGGTACAACTGGGGATCGACCGGGTCGGAGCGTTGCTGCGCGATGAAAACGCCCGACGGGAACTCTTCACCATGCTGCTGAAGCGCACCGGCGGAGTCTTCTCTTTCACCGCCAGTGTCATCGGCACATTGGTGGCGCTGGCGACCGATCTGCTTCTGACCATTTTCTTTGCGCTGCTGTTTCTGATGAAGATCGCTGAATTCTGCCGTACCGACAAGAGTGCGGGGAGGCGCAGCGAATATCTGGTTCGCACGGTTTTCAACGGCAACTGGCTTCCCGGAGCCACAGACGAGGCGATCTCGGAAGCACGCCGGATCATCGGCGGCATCTTCGATCGGCTGCGGGTATGGATAAAGGGTTATCTGACGCTGGTGCTGATCGACAGCACCGTCTATTCGACGCTGTTTTACCTGCTTGACGTACCCTATTTTCTGCTGCTGGGAATTTTTGCCGGCTGCGGGATTCTGCTGCCGTACATCGGGCCGGTACTTTCCGCTTCGGTAACCATACTTACGGCGCTGGCCGTCGGTCACAGCAGCGGAGCCCAGCTGGCGGGAATCATGCTCTGTTACATCGTCTACAACGGAATCATCGAACAATTCATCCTTTATCCGGCGGTAATCGGAGAATCGCTCGGTCTGACCACGCTGGAAACGATCATAGTCGTATTGCTTGGTGCCATATTCGCAGGCATTTTCGGTATGATTTTCGCACTTCCGGCGGCCTCGGTAATAAAGTATATCGTCCCGCAAATCTACCGTCAACTTGAAAACTATCGCAAATGAAGATATCCACCGTCATCGTATCATCTGTTCTGCTGCCGGCGGCCCTGCTGCTGGCCGGATGCGCCGGCGAGATCGCAGTCTCCGCGGTTTCCGCCGGCGAACGCAGTTCCTACAACCGGGTGATAACCTCGCGGGACGGGATGTCGGCCGCAACCATCAACACGCTCGGCAACTATCTGCTTCAGGATAAACTTGACCAGGATCCGGACGAAGTGGTTCGCGCCCTGGAGACGCTCTACCACAACGAACCTGATCCCGCGTTTCTGAATGCACTTGCCGATGTCGCTCTGCAGCAGGGGCGGCGTTTCTCCCCATCAGATCCTGACCGGGCGGCTGGTTATCATCTCGCCTCGATCTATTACAGCTACTGTTATCTGGCGGTGCTTGATCGTCCGCAGGATCATTTCAGCGTCGACCGGATGATGATGGCCCGCTGTTACAATCTGGCGCTTACGGAACTGTATGCCTACCTCCACCAGCGTGCGTTGAACGAAAAGAGCAGCTTCGAACTCAGTATGCCCACCGGCCGGCGGGTGAACTTCGACAAACCGGTCTATCAGCTGCCGTTATCGCGGGACATGGTGGCGGATTATCTGCTCTGCGCCGATTACCGCACGGAAAACCTCACTCATGACAGCCGCCAGTTCGGAGTTGGAGTGCCGTTGATCGGCAAACTTCGAGACAAGCGTCCGGAGGATTCCGATCGTTTCGTCACCGGTCAGACCATTCCGCTGACGTTAACGCTGAATTTCCGTGTCTCGGAGGTTAAGCTGGATCTCCTGCAACTGGATGCACGCCTCAATTACATCGATTCAAGAAACCACGATACCGTCGATTTCGGTGGACATCTCTTACCACTCGCCTGGGATTTTTCGACCCCGCTTGCGTATATGGTCAAAGATCCGCAGCCGGTCAATCTGCTTTTCTACACCGCCCGTCCCGATGAGACCCGTCAATACCAGGGGTTGTACCGGTTTGAACCCGGGGATGACCGGCGGATTCCGGTGGTCTTTGTACACGGTCTGATGTCGAATGCCCGGACCTGGATTCAGATGATCAATACGTTGTACAACGATCCGGTGATCCGGGCGAACTATCAGTTTCTCGGTTTCACCTATTCGAGCGGCAATCCGATTCTCGCCTCCGCAGAACAACTTCGCCGGGAACTTGAAAATGAACGCCGACGACTGATTGAAGCCGGAAAATCTGTGGAAAAATTCGACCGGATGGTGCTGGTCGGCCATTCGATGGGCGGTCTGCTGTCGCGGCTGGCGATCAGCGATTCCGGCGACAAGGTACTCGCACATCTCGGCGGACGGGAAAATTTCACCACACTGCTGGAGGAGCTGCCGCCGGAGGATCGCCAGACAGTGCGAAACATCGTGGAGTTCAAGCCGTTGCCGTTCGTGCGCCGGGCTGTATTCATTGCGGTGCCGCACCGTGGTTCGGATATGGCGGACAGCTGGTACAGCCGGATCGGTTCCGCGTTGGTCCGGCTCCCCGGAAACATCATCCGCCGCCAGGTGCTGATGCTGAAATACCTCGCTTCGATCGGCAGCTGGACAGATTCCGACCGCTATCATCCTTTCACCGGGATCGACAATCTGGCGCCGAACAACATCGCGCTTCAGGTGATCGATGAAGTCAGCATGTCGCCGCAAATTCCGATTCATTCGCTGATCGGAAACCGGGAGGCGGCGGGGGTTCCCGGCGGCAGTGACGGAATTGTGCCCTACGCGAGCAGCCATCTGGATGAAGCGGTAAGTGAACTGGTGGTAAAATCGGGTCATGCCGTCCAGCGCAATCCGCTGGCGATTCAGGAACTGCGGCGAATATTGCTGCTTCACCTCAATGAGAATAACCCCGGCCCGGAACCGGCTGCCGCCAACCAACCGGCAGATTTCCCCGGAGGTGAACAATAATGGCAGAACTTCCGGTCGTCCCTCCCCGCCGCCGCCGCAAATCGCTGCGCGAATGTCTGACCTACCTCTATCTGCGGACGGTTCGGGTCACCGGTACTCCGGAATATATCGCCGGCGGCGTAGCACTGGGACTGGCGGTCGGTCTGATCGTCCCGATCGGTTTTCAGCTGGTGATAGCGATACCGCTGGCCTTCATCCTGCGGGTAGCCAAGGTGCCGGCGGTGATCTTCACCTTTATCACCAATCACTTCACGGTAATCATCATTTACCCGTTTCAATGTTATATCGGCGCGCTGATCACCAATACCAGTTATTCGTCGCTGCGGGCGGATCTCAAGGTTTTTTTCAGCGATCCGACGCTGCACAACTTCCTCGGCATCGGCTGGGACGTGGCGGCGGCGTTTCTGGTGGGAGGGGTGTTGCTGGCGATTGTGACGGCGACTCCCGGATATTTCATTTCGCTGGCACTGGTCCGCCAGTTCCGGAAACGGCGCGCCGAACGGCTCGCCCGAAAGAAGCAGAAGAAAAAATTGCAATAACTCCTGAGGCGGGATATATTATTATTTACGGTATCGACGAACTTCCCGTTCGATGTGCCAGGAGGAGTATTCCCGGTGGAGTTCTTCGTTGAAAGTAAAATAAGCCGGCGGTGTTTTTCCGGTCTGTAAAGCGGCTGGATTGTTAATTTTCGTTGAGGGACAAAAAGATTATGACGTTGACTCGTTTTGGATTCCGCGAATGGGGGATCGCACTGCTGGTGACACTTGTGGTTGAAGCCGCCTGTTTTTATCTGTGCCGCCGAGGATATCCGGTCTGGGGAATCTCCATCGGCGTGGTGATGCTGTTGTTCTTTCTGGCGTTTGCGGCGTTTTTCCGCAACCCGCACCGGGAGATCCCCGGCGATCCCCGGCTGATCCTCTCTCCCGCAGACGGCGTGATCAGAGATATTGAGGTTGTCGAAGAGTTCGCGCTGCCGCCCTTTACCGGTCGGGCGCTGCGAATCGGTATTTTTCTCTCGGTGCTGGATGTCCACGTAAACCGCGCGCCGGCGGACATGACGGTAGAGAGCACCAATTACCGTCCCGGAGAATATCTTGATGCGCGCCATAACGAGGCGAGCCGTCGCAACGAGGCGATGACGATCGCCGGTACCGCCGAAGTGGATGGGCGGAAATTTCCGCTGGCGGTGCGGCAGATATCCGGAGCGATTGCCCGCCGCATAGTCTGTCCGGTGGATGCGGGGCGGAAATTGAAGCGTGGAGAGATTTACGGCATGATAAAATTTGGTTCCAGAACCGAACTTTATCTTCCGGAAACAGGATTTACCATTTCCGCAAAGGTCGGTGACCGGGTGTACGGCGGGATGAGTGTACTGGCCCGAGTGGATGAAGGCAACGGCGAAAAATGAAACATCGCCTCGATATCCGTAAACATGCATGGGTCAGGATGGTGCCGAATGCCCTGACCCTCTGTAATTCCCTCTGCGGTTTCGCCGCAATTTTGTACATGCTCCGCGCCTATGAAGTCGATATTCGCTCCGGGAACACGCTGTGGGTTTTCGTAGTTGCGGCGATCATGATTTTTTCGGCGATGGTGTTCGACGCATTCGACGGGTTTGCGGCGCGGCTGCTGAATGCGTCGAGCGTCCACGGCATTCAGATGGACTCGTTGTCGGACATGGTCACATTCGGAGTGGCTCCGGCGGTGCTGGTTGCGATCATGACCCACTGCCTGCGGGCCTGGGAACTTAACCGCGGGCAGGAGGTGCTGGTATATCTGCTGAGTTCGATCTATCTCGGTGGTGCGGCACTGCGACTGGCGACCTACAATGTGCATGCCATGCTGGAGAAAAAGAGTTCCGACCGTTTTACCGGCCTCCCCTCCCCCGGTGCGGCGGCGGCGATCTGTGTAACGGTATTCTACGCCTACGATACCCGGTTCGATCTCCACAAACTGGCTTTTATTCTACCGATATACGCGGCGGTGCTGGGTCTGTTGATGACCAGCAAAATTCCCTACATTCATGCCGGCAAATGGCTGCAATCGACGCGCCGTCGGCCGAAACGACTGCTTTTTCTGGCGTTTATTCTGTTGTTTGTACTGGTTTTCCGGGTTGCCGGTCTGGCGCTGGTCGTCACCGGTTACGTGTTGTCCGGTCCGGTAATGATGCTGATCCGGGCGTTCACTTCTTCTTCATCGGAGACAAAAGCGGAGATCTGATTCATGCGTCACCTCATCACCGGCGGAGCCGGTTTCATCGGCAGTTATCTTACGGAAGCCCTGCTTGCCGCTGGTCATGAAGTAACCGTCATCGACAACTTCTCAACCGGCAGCCGGGACAACCTCAGTGCCGCAGCAGGTAATCCCAACCTCCGGGTGCTCGAACTTGATGTAGTGGAAGAGCCGGAACGGCTGCGCGAACTTGTCGCTGAAGCCGACCGGGTGGTTCACCTCGCCGCCGCCGTCGGAGTTGAACTGGTGGTAAAAAATCCGGTACACACGATCATCACCAACGTCCACGGCACCGAAAACGTCCTCCGGGCTGCCGCCGATTTTAAACGGCGGGTAATCATCGCTTCCACAAGCGAGGTTTACGGAAAATCCACCCACCGGAAATTTTCGGAGCACGACGATCTGCTCATCGGTTCGCCGTTCAATTCGCGCTGGAGCTACGCGTGCAGCAAACTGCTTGACGAGTTTTACCTGATGGCGTTCCATCGGGCAGAGGGATTACCCGGCACGGTGGTAAGGTTCTTCAACACCGTCGGCCCCCGTCAAACCGGCCGTTATGGAATGGTGGTGCCCCGTTTCGTCGGCCGGGCGCTGCGGGGAGAGGCGCTGCAGGTCTACGGCGACGGCGGCCAATCCCGCTGTTTCTGTCACGTCCGGGATGTGGTACGGGCGCTGTTGCTGCTGCTGGACAACCCCGCCAGCTACGGGCAGGTCTACAACATCGGCAGCCAGCGGGAGGTCACGATCCGTGGCCTTGCCGAACTGGTGATTTCCCGTACCGGGAGTTCCTCGCCAATTGAATTGGTTCCCTACGACCAGGCCTATTCGGCCGGATTCGAGGATATGTACCGTCGGATGCCGGACACCGAGGCGATCACCCGGCTGACCGGATGGCAGCCGGAACTTTCGCTGGAAACGATCATCGACGATGTGGCAGCGTCGTTGCGCCGGAATGAAGTGGGGTAGTTTTTCCGCTGTCGCCGCGGAGGGATTGATCGGATTTTCCGGGTCGATATTTTCGGGGAAAAAATTCGTAGAGGATTGAATTTTCCCGTATTCGATATTAAATTATAGAGGCGGCATGTCGTTCTGCTCGGCGTACCGCTTATTGTTTTTTGATATACATTCCAGGTTATTATCAGGAGCTTGATACACAATGCCGGTTGACATTCTGGTCGGAACCCAGTGGGGTGATGAGGGTAAAGGCAAACTGATCGACGTGCTGACCTCCGACGTCGATATGGTAGTGCGCTTCCAGGGGGGCAATAACGCCGGACACACTGTGGAAATCGGCAGTGAGCATTACGTTCTCCACCTGGTCCCGTCCGGGGTTTTCCGTCCGGAAGTCAAATGCGTGATCGGGAACGGCGTGGTAGTTGATC
>CAKUKT010000074.1 GCA_934663655.1 uncultured Victivallaceae bacterium | reverse complement strand
TACTCTGGCAATGCAGAACCTCCTCGACGGCCACGGCTTCACCATCCGCGTGAACGGAGTGGATTATCCTTCGCGATACCAGCCGTGGTTTTCACTGCTTTTCGTCGCGCCGGCGCTGCTCTTTTTTGAGGGAAACGTACTGTGCGCCTTTTTCGGTTGTCTTGCCGCCGGAATCATCGCCCTGCCGGCCGCATTTGAACTCGGTCGCCGGCTCTCCGGCCCCGGCTGTGGCCTGCTGCTCGCCGCGATACTCAGTTGTTTCGGGGATTTCGCCCGCTTCACCAATGTGGTGATGACCGAGGTGCCCTACACCTTGCTGCTGATTGTCGCCGCGATATTATGGCTGCGCCTCGACCGTCGGCAGGAACTCCGGACGGGTGACTGTCTCGCGTTCGGATTCGCCTGTGCACTTGCCGGATCGTTGCGTTCCACCGCGCTGCCGGCGGCGGCGCTGGTGGTGCTGCCGCTGCTGCGTCAGCGCCCGAAACCTTCCCGGTGGGCGGCGGCACTGGCGGCGGCCGGACTGCCCGCCGCCGCGGTCGTAGTCGCCAATGGGGCATACAATTGGCCGGTGTTCGGTTCGCCGTTCCGCAGCGGCTATCACTTCTGGGAGCCGCTGCCCTATGATTACATGGGAATGGTTTTCAGCTGGAAGAATTTCACCTCCAATCTTTCCGAATACGCCTCTTCCCTCAATCTCTGGTTCGCGGCAATTCCCGCGTTGATCATCGCCATTGTCTGGCCGCTGCTGCGGCGTTATGACCGCGAAGCGGCACGCCGTCTCGGCAGCTACGCGATCTTCACGGCCGCAATTACCGTGCTGACCACAGCCCTTTATCTGCCCTACTTCTCCTGCCATGAGCGTTTCTTTCTGCCGGTGCGCGTATTGCTGCTGTTCGGAGGAGCGGCGGCGGCAACCCTGGCGGTTCAACGCTGCTGGCGCCGAGCCGGAAACCTGATCGCCGCGGCGGCGGCGCTGTTGATTGCGTTTGCCCCCTGGCCGGATCCATACGCGGCCCAGCTGCCGCACGACCGGCTGCGTTCCGCCAAAATCGGACTGCTCAGCCGGATGCGTGAGCAGTTACCGGACAATGCGGTTCTTCTGACGGTATTTCAGCAGGGGGCGGCCGAATACTTCTTTACCGGCCGCAGCAGCCGACGGCTCATCCCGGTTTCCCGCTGTTATGAATATGCGCAAATGGTGACAGCTCCGCAGAAAATCGCCGCTCCCCCCGCCGGATTTGATTCATACCAGGATCAGAAGCACCGGCAATATCTGGCTGAACACGGCGGTACCTTCCCCTACCCGCTGGTATTCTCCGAAAACCCGGCGGCGGTGGATGAAATCATCGCGTCCGGCCGCCCGGTATATGTGAGTGGTTATACTCTGAATGTCAACCCGCCTTCCCGAATAGTGCTGCAGCGTTATCTGCCCCTGCCGGTCAGTGAGATCAACGGCTTTCCGGTGTTTCAGTTGAAGTTGCGCGATAAATAAATTTGCTTTTCCATAAAGTTGGGTTATATTATTTATTTCCCCACTACAGTGCATGGAGATTTGATGATGAGCAGGCTTTATCAGGATACCATCGAACGTTACCATCAATACGTCGTCCCCACCTATGCCCCGAAACAGCTTTTCGTCCGCGGTGAAGGAGCCCGCCTCTGGGATGACGACGGGGTGGAGTATCTCGACTTCGCAGCCGGAATTTCGGTATGTAATCTCGGCCACTGCCATCCCCGGGTCACGGAGGCGATCCGGGAGCAGGCGGGAAAACTCGTCCATATTTCCAACCTCTATTACAACGAACTCATGCCGCGCCTGGCGGAGAAACTCATCAAGGAATCCTTTGACGGCAAAGTCTTCTTTGCCAACTCCGGAGCCGAGGCCAATGAGGGAATGATCAAGCTCGCCCGCAAGTACGGCAATCCGAAGGGTCGCAATATCATCATCACGATGGAAAACTCTTTCCACGGGCGTACCCTGGCGACGCTGGCGGCGACCGGACGGGCCAAGTACCGCAAGGGGTTCGAACCGGATATGCCGGGATTCATTCAGGTGCCCTTCAACGATTTCGATGCTCTGAAAAAGGCGATCACTCCGCAGGTGTGCGCGGTGATGCTGGAGATGGTCCAGGGCGAAGGTGGAATCCTGCCCGCCGATCCGGAATATCTCCGCAAGGTCCGGCAGCTCTGTGATGAGCGCGACATTCTGATGCTCTGTGACGAGGTTCAATGCGGCATGGGGCGACTCGGTACCCGTTTCGCCTTCCAGAGTTTCGGCATTGTCCCCGATGTGCTGTCGATGGCCAAGGCGATTGCCAATGGTTTCCCGATGGGAGGATTCATCGTCCGGAAGAAATTCGCCGATGTCCTGACGGCGGGTACTCACGCGAGCACTTTCGGCGGCACCGCCCTCGCCTGTGCGGCGGCGCTGGCGGTGCAGGAGACCTTTGACCGCGACGGAGTGCTCGAAAACTGCGTCAAACTCGGTTCCTACCTCAAAGGAGAGCTCGAACGCGTTATCGCCCCCTATCCGTTTGCCCGGGAAGTGCGGGGACGCGGTCTGATGCTGGGCGTGGTACTCGACCGGCCGGCCGGACCGATGTTGGATCTGCTGCTCAAACGGCATCTCGTGGCTCTGACTGCCGGGGAGACGGTGCTGCGGCTGTTGCCGCCGCTGATCATCACCCGGGAACAGGCGGATACCGCGGTGGCGGCGATCGCTGATGCGCTCAAGGAATTTGGAGCCACGATCGAGGAGAAATGAAAGATGAAAAAAGATCTGCTGACGTTGCGGGACATCACCCGCGACGATCTGGAAAATATTTTTGAACTTGCCGGCAAACTCAAACGGGAACGCGGCAAAGTCGCCTATACCCCGCTGACCGGTAAAAGCATCGGGTTGATTTTCGCCAAGTCCTCGACCCGGACGCGGGTCTCCTTTGAAGTCGGGGTCGGCGAACTCGGCGGCCGTCCGCTCTACCTCGATCAGAGCAAAATGCAGGTCGGCCGGGGAGAGACGGTTGCCGACACGGCCAAAGTGTTGAGCCGTTATCTGCACGGGATCGTGATCCGCACGTTTGCGCACGCCGATGTGGAGGAACTCGCCCGGGAGTCCTCCATTCCGGTGATCAATGCGCTGACCGACAGTTTTCATCCCTGTCAGCTGCTCGCCGATCTTCTGACCATACGCGAATACAGCGGGCGGGTTGATTCCTCGATCGTCACTGCGTTCTATGGCGACGGACGCAGCAATATTGCCAATTCGCTGATTCTGGCCGCGAGGCTCACCGGCATGAATCTGGTGATTTCAGCGCCGGAAGAGGAGCGTCCGGATCAGTCGCTTATCGGCGATGCCGCCAATATCCGCTGGGAACCGGATCCGCTGCGCGCCGCCCGCGATGTCGATTACTTCTATACCGACGTTTGGGTCAGCATGGGTTTCGAGGAAGAGAAGGAGCGCCGGATGAAAATTTTCCTTCCCTACCAGGTGAATGAACGGGTATTCAGTCTGGCCAAACCGGAGGCGAAATTCCTCCACTGCCTGCCCGCCCATCGCGGGGAGGAGGTTTCCGCCGGAATTATGGATGATCCGAAGCGTTCGATCGTCTTCGACGAGGCCGAAAACCGTCTGCATGTCCAGAAAGCGGTGATGTCGCTGCTGATGAAGTGAGCGCCTGGTGCGCACCGCCGGTTCAAAATTGCCGGCCCCGGCCGCAGTTGTCCCGACCTCTTGTCCGCGCAGGCGACGGCGGAAAAGGCGCGGTTCGGTTCGCTTCTAAGGCGCACCTTCAGAGATATTCACCGCCGGAACTGGTGTCCTGCTTCGGCGGGAATCCCGGTTGAGGTCAGCGCCTGCTACGGCTGGAAATCACTTTGGGAAACGGAGTTCTGACCTTGACAATCTGGGAAATCCTCATCATCGCCGTCAGCGTCTCGATTGACGCGTTTGCGGTGTCCATTTCCGGGGCGCTTTGCGAAGGTGTCGGAAACATTCGCCGCAAAGCCGCCATGGCGGCAATTTTCTTCGGCGGATTCCAGTTTCTGATGCCGCTGGCCGGTTATTTCCCGGCGCGGCTGCTGCAGGGAATCATCTCCGGATGTGACCACTGGATCGCCTTTGCACTGCTCGGCTTTGTCGGCGGCAAGATGATTGTCGAGGGCCTCCGGATGCGTCCGGATGAGAAATCCCCGCAATGTCCGACCGGCGGCTCCTTTTTCTCTCCGTTCCGGCTGGTGCTGCCCGCCATCGCCACCAGTATCGACGCGCTGGCCACCGGCGCCGGAATCGCCTTCACCGGTTCCGGAATCTGGCTGCCCGCGACAGCGATGGGCGTAGTCACCGCACTGATCTCCGCCACCGGGGTCTGCCTCGGAGTACGAATCGGCCGCCTGGCAGGAGAACGGCCGTTGATGATAATCGGGGGCGTCGCGATCGTGGCCATCGGAGTGAAAATTCTCGTTGGCGACCTGCTTGAGAGTTGAGTCAGCGCCGGCCTTACCGATGATTTCGTCGCCGTTGCGGTTCCGGTGCCGCCACTTTCCCGGCAGAAAAGCTCCCGCTTTCCCCCTTCTCACCCGCAAGGCGGCAATAAGTTACCACCAGTCTTCGGGGGGGATGATGGATGCCCGCTTGGTCCCCCCTCCCCGCAAGGCGGTAATACCGGCGCCTGCGGTCATCGAGAAGCGACTGCCGCAGAATTACATATTCAGAACAGCAGGTTTCTGATGCCGGTGAAAATAATCTGAGCCGCCAGTGCGACGAGGTACATGCCGGTCAGCTTGCTGAGAATGTTGAGCCCTTTAGCCTTCAACAGCTGTGATACCACATCGGAGAAGTACAGCACACATCCGAGCAGCAGCACCGCCATGGTGATCGCCGAAACCATCGTTATCCGCTCCCGGGCGCTTTCAACTCCGGCTCCCATGACCAGCAGCGTGCCGATGGTTCCCGGCCCGACGGTATAGGGAATGGCCAGCGGCACCACTGCGATATCGCTGGCGTCGGAATCACATTTACGGATCGAGGTGATCGTACCGCCGCTGTCGCGAACCAGTTCGATGCCGTTGAGCAAGAGTACCAGCCCCGCCCCGATCCGGAATGCATCCAGCGATATCCCGAGACAACGGAATATCCACTCCCCGAAAAGGTAAAGCACTACCGTCGTCACCAGCACCGCGAACGTTGTCCGTAAAGCCAGCATCCGCCGTCGGGCATGGGTAAATTCGGCAGTCACCGAAACAAAAATCGACAGGATGAAGAACGGGGTCAGCAGCAGAAACAGCTTCACCACCATCCCGATGGTTTCAGACATCGACATCTATATTTTCCTCCGTCAGGACGAGACAGCTCTGAATGTAACGCTAATCACCTTTTCCGGAATAGCGCAATCCGCCGGAACTCCGGTAACCGGCGTTCGACACCTGCATAAAGTAACCGCAGGTGCTGGTATTTGCAAGCGGGAAGCGATGTTTAAATCTGATACGGCCGGACGCCCCTCCTTCCTCAGCTTCCTTCGTGAAGCCGCCGAAAGCCCGCAATCCGGAATTTCCCTCCTGCCGGTCGGTTTAAAGTCGCACCCCTTGATCGCACCGTCCGGCAGCAGCTGCCGTGGTGCCCACGATGACCAACTCAGGTAACGGCGTATCTTTTGGCGCAGTTTTTTTCTTTCTGCTCTTGACTTGTTCGGAAAAAAGTGACATAATATAAAAAGAGCAATACAATTATACAAATTGTATCATACAAAAAAAGTAATTTCTGGAGTTTTTCTGATGCCGGAAGCGCATTATCATGTAATTTCGCACACCCACTGGGACCGCGAGTGGTACGAACCGTTTGAAGTATTTCGGGTACGCCTGGTCCGGATGATCGACCACCTGCTCGACACGGTAGAGAAGGAGCCGACGTATCGGTTCCACCTTGACGCTCAGACGGTTGTACTCGGTGATTACCTCGCGATCAAGCCGGGCAACCGGGAACGCCTTGAACGGGCAATCCGGCGCGGAGCGATTCTGATCGGTCCCTGGTATGTGCAGAATGACTTCTTTCTCACCTGCGGGGAATCCACCATCCGCAATCTGCTGCTCGGTCGAAAAATTACCGCGGAGTTCGGCGGGGTTCCCGCCACGGTCGGCTATGCCCCCGATCACTTCGGCAACATCTCCCAGCTGCCGCAGCTTCTGCGCGGTTTCGGGATGAAGGCGGTGATCTTCGGCCGCGGTCGCGACCGCCAATCGCCGAAAAGTGAGTTTATCTGGGAAGGCGCGGACGGCACCCGGCTGATTGCCACGCAGATGATGCAGTTCTACAACAATGCGCAGCGTTTTTCGGAGGATCCGGAACGGGCGCGGAAGTTCTTTGAGCTGGCCAGAAAAAACCTCGCTTCCACCGTAACCGGCGGCTGCTTTCTGCTGATGAACGGCGTCGACCATCTGGATGCTCAGGAGAACCTGCTGCCGATTCTGGAAAAACTCAACGCCGCCCTGCCCCGGGGTGAGAGGATATTCCAGAGCACCATGGCCGAATATATCGATGAGGTGGAGAAGAAACTCGACAATCCGGAGTTGATCCGCGGCGAACTCCGCAGCGGCCCCGAACGCCTCCTCAGTATCGGCACGCTCTCCAGCCGCATCGGCCAGAAAATCCTCAACGACCGTTGCGAAAACCGCCTCTTTCTCGAACTCGAACCCCTCGGTGCCCAGCTGCGTCTGCTCGGATTCCAGCCGGAATGCGTTGAACGGCATTTTCTCGACTACCTGTGGCGACTGCTGGTAGAAAACCATCCCCATGACTCGATCTGCGGCTGCAGTCAGGATGCTGTGCATCGCCATATCGACGACCGCTTCGAACGTTTCAACGAGGTTGCCGATCTGCTGATCGCCGATCAACTGCGGTTGCTGGGATCACATGTTGTCACCGGAGGTTCCGCCGCCGACTATTATCTGCTGGCGGTCAACACCCTCCCCTTTGCCCGTGAAGTGTGCTGCCGGGGCGTGATCGATTTCGCCGCGGAGGAGTCGATCCGAACTTTCCGACTGCTGGAGAGCGACGGTTCGGAGGTTCCTTTCGCGATCCTCTCGGATACGATCACCGAACGGGCTCTGCGCAGCCCGATCAACCTGCCCGGCCGAAGGCTGGTGCGCCGGGTGGAAATACTTTTTACGACCAGCCTCCCCCCCGGCGGCTACAAAACTCTGCTCGTCCGCCCAAACGAAGCGCCGCAGGAGCTGCCGCCGCTCGATTTCGAGAATAAATTCCTCAAACTCGAGGTCGGAGAAGATGGTAAAGTCGATATACTGGACAAAAATTCCGGCCGCTGGTTCCGGGATGTGCTCGAAATCATTGATACCGGTGACTTCGGCGACGCCTACAGTTACCGTCCCTATCCTGGTACCGAAGTCGTCCGCAGCGGCAACTTCCGCCCGCGCCTCACCATCGTGCGTAACGACGCCGTTGAATCGGCAGTCCGGCTCGACTTCCGGCTGGCGGTACCGCTGGAGGCCAATCGGAAAACCCATCGGCGTTCCCGGCGTCGAAAAATCTTGCCGGTGGCAATGGTACTGCGTCTTGCCCGGCAATCCCGCCAGGTGGAGGTGGAGATCTCCGGAGAGAACACCTGTCGCGACCATTTTCTACGGCTGCTGGCAAAAAGCGGCATTGCGACCGATTCCGTCGTCGCCGGCGGAGTTTTCGATCTTCACCGCCGCAGCCGCAAGGATCCGGAGACCGCCAGTCGCAGCGACCGCGAACAACCGGTGCGCAATTTCATCAAACTGCAAACCGCCGGACAGGGCGGATTGACCATTCTCACCGGCGGTCTGCACTCCTTCGAACACTGCGACCCTGAAATCGCCGGTGACGGCGCAATTGCGTTGGGCATATTGCGCGCCAACGGCTACATCATGGGATACTTCGATACCCCGCTCGACGCCACCTGGATCGTCCCCGGCAACCAGCAGCCCGGTCGTTTTGCCGCCCGGATCGCGCTGCTGCCGGGGAAATATACCGATGATTGCGCAACGGAGATCGTCGCCGCCCAGGACTTCAATGTCCCGCCGCTGCTCAGCAGCGACAGCTGCGATCCGAGGAAGTTCTCCGGCGGCCGCCCCTGCGTCCAGGAGAGCGAACTCGCCGAAATATTCACCCGACCGGATCCCGACGCGGCATTGAAACTTCCTCCGATGGCATCGCTCTATTCGATCAACGGCGCGGTGGAGTTCAGTGCCCTGAAACCGGCCGAAAACGGCGATTCCCTGATTATGCGCGTCTGCAACCCCGACCACTCGGATGTCGACTTTGGCATGGCGCTCAACGGCGCCGCGGGAACCCCGTCTCCGGTCACCATCGCCGAAGCAGATGACGTATCCGCTACGCAAGTACCCTCCCGCCTCGAAGCCGGGCGGATTCTTACGGTGAAAATCCCCATGCTGGAAGTCAGTTCAACTTTATCAAACCGGATCCCTGAAACCAAGGAGAACAACAAATGAAAAGAGTTGCCCGTCCCCCCATGCCCCCATCGACACCCGCAACCGGCCGGAAAAATTCACCGGCATTCCGGTTCACGCTGATCGAACTGCTGGTGGTGATCGCGATCATCGCGATTCTCGCCGCCATGCTGATGCCGGCACTTTCCAAGGCGAGAGACCGCGCCAAATCCTCCACCTGCCTGAGCAACCTCAAACAGGTCGGCCACCTCTACGCCTTTTACGCGGGAGACAACGATGGATTCATCGTTCCCAACGATGCCCAGTACGCCGCCCATGCCGGTACCGCCGGAGCGGTGAAGGATCTGCGTCAATGGGGAACGATGCTGATCCGCGCCGGCTACGTCAGCCCCTACACGGAGGGAACTACTTCCGACGATGGCTATTTCAACGGCAGCCAGTTCTTCGCCTGTCCGAGCCAGCTCTCGCGCTACAATCCGAAAAAATATGCGGTCAACTACACTTACGGCAGCTATCCGCGTTATATGGCCAACCCGAACTATTCCAGCAGCGCCGGCCCCGCTTCGGTGCTGAAGCTGGAGCAGTGGTGTCGCGCCTTTTTCCGCTGGCCGGGCACGCCTGCCAAGACCATCATCGGCCTGGACAGCGTCCGCAATAATGACCGCAGCGCAGTCAACTGGGGTTATCAGAACAGCGAAGGAGTCGGCAATGCCAACTATGCCGCGATCCATCTGCGGCACAACAACAACCAGTGCAACACCGTGATGGCCGACGGTCATGCCGAACCGTTGACCCGCACCGATTTCGTCGCCGGGACCGGCAAACTCACCGCCAAATCGTGGGGTTTCGGCGGCCATTCCGGGGCGTGGGGATCGAGCAGTTTCATCTACGACAAAAATGACCTCTGAGGGTGTAAATGTCCAACAGATTTCAACTCTTGTTCGGAACGGTTCTGGTTATGATGACAATTGTGACGAAAGGAGCCCCTCTCCCCGACCGGCTTGAGGAAATGGAACGTCCCTGGGATGCTCCGGCGCGACGCCTCACGCTGAAAAGCTACATCGGCGCCGTGAACTATTTCGCGGAAAAGTATCCGGATTTCGTCACGCTGGAAATCCCCGGTCGTTCGCCGTTGGGGTTGCCGGTCTACCTGTTGAAATTCACCGACAAGCGTGTACCCGACGACGATAAGAACATCATCCTCGTGACCGCGTTCCACTCCGGCGCGGAACGTACCGGCACCGCCGGCATCCTCACTTTCGCCGAATGGCTTGCCGGAGGTTCGGAACTGGCCACTGAGTCGCTGAAAAAGAATATTCTGCTGCTGATGCCGATCGTCAATCCGGAGGGCTTTTTCCTCGTCGAACACTGGGGAAACAGCCGCCTGATGGACATCTACGCGCTCGGTCGCGGCAACCGTGTGAATCTGGATACTCAGGAGC
>CAKUKT010000073.1 GCA_934663655.1 uncultured Victivallaceae bacterium | reverse complement strand
GGGAAGAACAGCAGAAACGTCCTCTCCCCTCCCCGGCGGACACTGAACCGGAGTGCTGAATGTCTCCGCGCAAATTGCGGAGCGATTGTCCCGGCTCCCCGACGCCCGCAATCCGCGGACGCCGCCGGAACCGGCGACAGAGGAAGTGGCCGGAGTTGTTTCCGGCTGGAAAAAAGGGAGGTTTGTTATGAGCATCAGAATCACCGGACGTCAATTTGAAGTAACTCCGGAAATCCAGGAGCGCACCGCGGCGAAAATTCAGCCGCTCCTTGATGACCAGACCCTTAAGATAACTTCCGTCAACGTCGTCATGGATCGTGAAAAGAGCCGTTTCACCACTTCGATCTGTTTCAACTGCAAATATCATGTGATCAAGGGGGAGGCGGAAGACTTCGATCTTTACAAATCGATCGATGCGGCGTTCCAGAAGGCGGAGAGTCAGCTCAAGGTGCTGCACGACAAGATCCGTTCGCACCAGGCGGAACCGCTTTGTGAGAGTGAACTTCGCAAAGCCGAGGCGAAATCCAGCGCTGACGATCAGGCCTGACGCCTCGTTCCGGGAGCTGCGGGGCTGGAGGCAATAAATCGGATGGAAGCGGCGGCGGAGCAACGCAGGCGGCGGGACGGGACGAAAGTCCGAAATCCCGATCCCGGGCGGCAGCGGAGCAACGCAGGCGGCCTGGTTCCACCGAAACGGCAGCTGACGGAGGTTCCGCGGTTTTTCCCGTGATTCAGTCGTAATATTATGTAAAAACGTGACCCCACCGGGGAAGCGGACATCTTGAGTTTTGCGCTTTCCCGGCGGCTTTATTGGAACTTAACCACCATCACGCACTTTCTCTTCCCGGAGATCGAGCGTGCAGCACCGCCCCCGGGCGGCCGAAATCAGGATGGACCTGGATTATGACCATCGCCGTGGCAACAGATGATTTCAAACGTTTCGTCTACTTCCGGATTGACAACGGTTCGATGCGGGAGCGGGAGGAGGTCACGGTCGCTCCCGGTGGCCCGTCCGCGGTCGCCCGCCAGTTCGTCGGACTGGAAATCGATCTGCTGATCGCCGATCGCCTGCCGGAAGAGATGAAACACGAACTTTTCGACGCCGGAGTAAAACTGATTCTCGGCGTCTCCGGTCGCGCCGACGCCACCGTCGCCGCCTACCTCGACGGCTCTCTGAACTTCTGACCGGAGGGTCAGCATTCCACCCGCCGCCGGAGAATTGCCGGTGATCGGTTTTCACCGGCCCTCCGGCTCAGGGTGACGCCATTTCGATCTGCCGCCGGAGAATTTGCCGGTGGCCTGCGGTTGTCATCGTCTCCTCGGCTCAGGATACCCCACTCACCTTCCGTCGCGAGGCGGGGGGACAGACCGTCTCTTCTCCACCTCACTCTCTCAAAAAAATCGACGTCACCGGCCCGGTCGTCCGCCATCCGGACGGGGAGGACGGGGACCCGGCCCCGGACGCTGCCCACCAGGCCACGGTCGCGGGCCCGGCCACGGTGGACGGATCCCGGGCCGCGGCGGACGAACCGGCCGCCAGTTGGGGATGATGATGTCATACCGGTAGTTCCGGGGATAATACCACCAGCCCGGGTCCGTCTGAACCCCGACACGTGACGGTTCCGGTCTCACCCACCAGGCGACCGGAGCGTAATTCTCCCCGAGCGAATAGGGGTAAATGCTGTTGTAATCGCCGGCATTCAGCTTGTCGAGATCCGGACCACCGAACTCCTCGCTGCGCCCGAATTTCGCATATTCCCGATAGATTTTGAGGTAGTTCCCGGCCAACTGCGCTGCTTCAGAGGAGTTGTCGCAGAAAACCGGTATCCCCGACAGCCTTCCAACCCGCGCGGTCAGTCCGGTGGGATAAATAAAACCGTAAATCCGGTTCCCGGGAACAATCTCCTCCCGGTTGATCACAATGTTTTCCGGCAACGGAGCAAGATTGCTGGTATCGCGCACCACCCGGACGAGCGACCCCATGGCCAGCTGCCGAATGCCTTCGACCACCACCGGACGACGATTCGCGTAGATATTCGCGAGCAGCTCCTCCCGGGTCGGCAATGATTCAAGCTGGTTGCCGAGTTGAACATCCCGGACATAGCCAACCACCGCCCGGTTCAGGCGCTCCTCCATATCGACCCGGCGACGCTCTTTCGCCGCCGCGAGAAAACGTTCGGCCAGCGCCGGCACGTAATTGTACGAACGACGAAGTTCCGCCGGCAAATCGGAAAACTCCAGGTAGGCAACCATCCGGGAACCATCCGCCTCCCGGTAATCGACATCCACCCCCGCATCATTCGAAGCGGTGATCCGCGCATCAGGATAGCGTTGTCCGGATGTCGTAACCACATCCAGCGCGGCAAGCGGCACGGCGGCCATTAACGTACAAATAACCGCAATCGGACCAGATCTCATCTTTTTTACTTCCTCCTCCACCTCTTCGCCGTCAAGGCGTCGCCGCCAATTCCACTCCGGCGGCGGCGGCCCACTTTTTCACCATCTCCCGCGCCCGCTCCGACGGCGCCGCCTCCAGCTGCTTTTGAAAACGTGCCTTACGGTTCAAGCCCGGCACTTCGCTTCGAAGCCAGGCGAGAAACGGTTCGTCCATCGCCGAATCCCAGGAGTGGCCGACCCCCGGCACCATCTTCACGGTAACCCGGTTCGAGGAGACCCGGCCGAGCTGTTCCTCCGCCTCCCGGAGCCACTTATGGCGCATCGTGTCCTGCTCACCCATCAGAAACAGCACCGGACGACCGCCGAGATCCGGTGACCCTGTCCTTGAACCTCCGCTGATCGCGCAGAACCCGGAAAAACGCCGCCAGGCCCGTTCGCCGGCCTTCAAATTGTCGGTGATCGAATAGGCTCCCGAGGAGAAGCCGGAGAGAATGATTCCGTCCGGGTCCACTGCTGCCGAATTGGCGAGCATCTGCAGCGCATAGAGCGCGATTTTCGATTCAAAATCGCGGCAGGTGCCGATCTTCAGCAGCCCCGCCTTCTCGTTGGCCTCATGATCGTAGTCGGCGCCGACAATGATAAATTCATCCGGTCCAACCACCCGGCGGTAACGCGCCGCTTCCGAACTCGAACCCATGCCGCCGCCGAAATGGATGATCACCGGACAGGCCTTTTCCCGCGAATAACCGGCCGGGAAATTGTATTCCACCCGGATCGGCTCCCGGCCGCCGCTCGCCGCCGAATTTCCGAGTTCCGGACACTCGACGCGAACTGTGGCCCCGGAAACGATTTCATCCTCCGGCAACGTGCGATCCGTTCTGGCAAAGTACCCTGGCTCAATTCTTTTCCCCGGCGGTGACTTCTCCGCCGGTTTCGCCGGTACCGCCCGGGTGAGTCGAATCAACGGCGGCGCGCCGTTGCGCCCCTTCATCGGTCGACCGGTGAAAAGAAGTTCCTGCTCAAGATATTGCGGCGGGAAATTAATCCCGGTGAAATTGTGGATTCCGCCGTCATCGGTGAAGATCACCGCCCTGCCGTCAGCTCCCCGCACCACCATTCCCCGCCAGCTTTCCGCCGCGAGCGGCAACGCCGCCGCCAGAGCCAGAAAACCGATCGTAAACCCGATGATTTTGTTCATTTCTCTCCCCGTCGTCTGGAAATTCGTCCCGGACAACTTCACTTGGTTCCCCATACCGGCCGCTTTCGGAAAACAGCGCCCCGGATTCTCCGCCCCCCTGACCATCAATATATATCCAAAAGCCGACGATACAAGTGACGAGGTATTTTTTTCCGCTAAATACCCGCTTCCGGCCAATGTTCCATCCCAACTCACCTTTTCTGCGCCGCAACGATTGCTCCCGTCTGACCATCCGGTTTTCCCCGCGCCCCCCGCAGATCCGGAAACCTGACATCTCCATTTCGGCAACCACCGAATGAAAGTTTTTTTCGTTGTTTCCACCCCGAAACAGGGCCACGCCTGTTTAAACCTAACAAAAAAGTGAAAATTTCTAACAAAACAGTGTTGCAAACCTGCACTCATGGTGATATATTATTTCAAAGTGATACTCCATTGCAGGGAAACGCGACCATGAAGGAACGAAGAGAGGCCATAAAACGTTTCGTCGACGCCAACGGTGAGGTTTCGATCGGCCGTCTCTGCGCCGAATTCAGCGGCTGGTCGGAGATGACGATCCGCCGCGACCTCGCCGCCCTGGAGAAATCCCGCGCCGTAATCCTCACCCGCGGCGGCGCCCGTTCCTTTCCCGGCCGTTACGGCCTCAGCGAAGATATCTACAGCGAACGCGAACAACGCAACTTCGCGGCTAAACAACTGATCGCAAAAAAAGCGGCCGCGCTGGTTGAACCCGGCAAAGGCATCTTCATTGATTCCGGCACCACTGCGATGGCGCTCGCCCGGCTGCTGCCCGACTACAATCTGGTGGTGGTCTGTTCGGCGCCGAACATCGCGCTCGAAATCGCCATGCGCAAAGCCGCCCCCTCCATCGTTCTGCTCGGCGGCACCCTCTCGCGCAAAAGCATTTCGATCTCCGATCCCGACGTCACCCGCCAGCTGGTCAACCTCAACATCGACACCGCCTTTGTCGCCGCCAGCGGATTCGACGAAAATGCCGGGTTTTCGGTCGGCAGTCAACTCGACGCACTGCTGAAACGGGCGGTGATCGCCAAAGCCAGGCGGGTGGTGATAATCATGGATTCGAGCAAGGCGGGGGCGATGCTGCCCTTCACTTTCGCCGGAATCAACGATATCGATATGCTGGTCACCGACGATGATTTCCCGGAGGAACTGCGCGAACGCCTTCAGGGAATGGTCACGGTGGTGTAGCATCTAAATATGTAATCAGGAATTTTCCAAATCGACAAAAAAGCCGTTAAACACAAGGAGATATGGTTATGGCTGACTTTGTTCTCATGCCCCAGATGGGCGTTTCCGAAGAGAGCGCGCTGCTCGCCCAGTGGCTGGTCGCCGAAGGCGATCAGATCAAGATGGAACAGGCGATCTTTTCGCTGGAAACCGGCAAATCAAGTTTCGAAGAACTCTCCAAATATGAAGGCACCCTGCTGAAAATTCTCGTCCCGGCCGGTGAAGAGGTTCCGGTCGGCGCCCCCGTCGCCGTCATCGGCAAACCGGGTGAGAAGTTTGAAATCCCCGGCTCCGCCGCGCCCGCCGCCGCGCCGGCTCAGGAAGCTGCCGCCGCGCCCCAGAGCGCTGCCCAGCCTGAAGCCGCCCCCGCCGCCGCACCCGCCGCCGCTCAGCCGGCGGTAACCGCTTCCGGCGCAGTCGCCGCTTCGCCGCGCGCCAAACATCTGGCCGCCGAACTCGGACTCGATATCTCCGCCGCCACCGCCAGCGGTCCGGAAGGTCGCGTGATCGAACGCGATGTCAAAGCCCTCGCTTCCGCAGCTCCCCGGAGCGCCGCCGCGCCGGCCGCGGTTGCGGCCGCCGCTCCCGCCGCTGCCTACGAGGATCAGCCGATCACCCGGATCCGCAAGGTCATCGCCGAAAACATGCACTCCTCGCTGGCCACCATGGCTCAGCTCACCTTGAACCGCACCTTCGACGCCACCGCCATCATGGCCATCCGCAAGCAGATGAAGGCCTCCGAAGGCTACGGTCTGGAAAAGATCACCCTCAACGATTTCATTCTTTACGCGGTCGCCCGCACCCTGCCCGAGTTCCCGGACATCAACGCGAACTTCATCGGCGACAAGATGCGCCGCTTCGCCCACGCCCAGCTCGGCTGCGCGGTCGATACTCCGCGCGGGTTGATGGTGCCGGTGATCCGCGACGCCGACCAGCTCTCGCTCCGCGAAATCTCCGAAGCCGTCAAGGCCAAGGCCAAGGCGTGCCGCGACGGCGCGATCCCCGGCGATGAACTTCAGGGCGGCAGCTTCACGGTTTCCAACCTCGGTTCGCTCGGCATCGAGAGTTTCACCCCGATCATCAATCCGCCCCAGACCGCGATTCTCGGGGTCTGCGGACTCACGCTGCGTCCGCGCGAAACCGCCGACGGCGAAATCGAGTTCTACCAGGCGATGGGACTCTCTCTCACCTTCGACCACCGCGTGGTCGACGGCGCTCCCGCCGCCCAATTCCTCAAGGCGGTCGCCGAGAGACTTGAAAACTTCCAGCTGCTGCTGGCGATGTAATAATTTTCTCCAGGGGACAAGTGAAAATGATTTACGATCTTCTGATTATCGGCGGCGGCCCGGCCGGATACCGCGCCGCGGAACGGGCCGGACACAAAAAGATGAGCGTTGCGCTTTTTGAAGAACGCAGCCTCGGCGGCGTCTGCCTCAACGAAGGGTGCATGCCGACCAAAACCCTCCTTTACTCCGCCAAGCTCTACGATTACGCGAAGGGCGGCGCCCACAAGTACGGCGTCGATGCCGACGCCGCCAGAATCGACCACGCCGCGGTCGTCGCCCGCAAGGACAAGGTCGTCAAAATGCTGGTTTCCGGCGTTGCCGCGCAGATGAAGGGCGCCAAGGTGACGGTGGTTCCGCACCGGGCGAAATTCGTCGGCAAAACCGCCGAAGGCTTTGCGGTCACCGCCAATGGCGAGACCTACGAGGGGCGCAAGGTGATCATCGCTTCCGGCTCGACGGCCGCGGTGCCGCCGATCCCCGGCCTCAAGGAGGCGCTCGCCGCCGGAACCGCGCTCACCAACCGCGAAATCCTCGCCCTCAAGGAGGCGCCGAAGAAACTTATCGTCCTCGGCGGCGGCGTGATCGGTCTGGAGATGGCCAGTTACTTCAATTCGATCGGTACCGAGGTCGTCGTCGTCGAAATGCTCGACAAAATTGGCGGTCCCACCGACGCCGAAATGGCCGCGCAACTTCAGGATATCTACACCAAACGCGGCGTCAAGTTCCTGCTCTCGACCAAAGCGGTCGGCGTCAACGGCAACAAGCTTGCGATTGAAAACGCTTCCGGAAAAAGCGAAATCGCCGCCGATAAGATCCTCGTCGCAGTCGGACGCCGCGCCAATACCGCTGATCTCAACCTGGAAGCGATCGGCGTGATGACCGAACGCGGAGCGATTCCGACCGACGATCAGATGAAAGCCAACGTGCCCGGCGTCTTCGCCGCCGGTGATGTCAACGGCCGGTCGATGCTCGCCCACACCGCCTACCGTGAAGCCGAAGTGGCGGTCAACGTGATCGCCGGCGTCGCCGACACCATGAGTTACGCGGCGATCCCCGCGGTGATCTACACCAACCCGGAACTCTCCAGCGTCGGCGAAACCGAAGACACCGCCAGAGCCAAGGGACTCAAAATCAAGGTCGTCAAACTTCCGCTGGTTTTCAGCGGCCGTTACATCGCCGAAAACGAGGGCGGCGACGGTTTCATCAAGCTGATCCTCGACGCCGACGGCATCATCATCGGCGCGGCGATGATCGGCAACCCGAGCAGCGAAATCATTTTCGGACTCGCCATCGCGGTCGAACGCCGCCTCAACTGCCAGGCGCTCGCCAAAGTGGTCTTCCCGCATCCGACGGTCGGGGAGATCTTCCGTGAAGCGGTCATCAGTCAGATATAATTCTTTGTCATCAACGGCAAATTCAAGAAGGACAATCAATCATGCCAAAGTGTCAATTCGTCGATCCGGTGGAAATCCGCAAGCCCGGAGTTCTCAAGTTCGGAGAGATTCCGCTCAACCAGTACAACAAGACCTTCGCTCAGGAGAAGAAACTCTACAGCAAGGCCGATCTGCTCGGCATCTATCGCGACATGCAGTACATCCGCGAATTTGAGACGATGCTCTTCTCGGTTCGCACCGCCAAGCACTACAACGGCGTTGGCTACCTCTACACCGGTCCGGCCCACCTCTACACCGGCCAGGAAGCCGCGGCGGTCGGGATGGCCTATTCGCTGACCCATGACGATCAGATTTTCGGTTCTCACCGCAGCCACGGCGAAGTGCTCGCCAAGGGATTCAACGCGATCAAGAACCTCCCCGCGGATGAACTCGAAAAGATCATGAAGGAGTTCTTCGACGGCGCGCTGCTCAAGGTCGTCGAAAAGGAGAACAAGAGCGGTGACATCCGCGATCTCGCGGTGGATTTCCTGCTCTACGGTTTCATGTCCGAACTCTTCGGCCGCGAGAACGGCTTCACCCGCGGTCTCGGCAATTCGATGCACGTCTTCTTCACCCCCTTCGGCATCTATCCCAACAACGCGATCGTCGGCGGCTCCGGCGGCATCACCGTCGGTGCGGCGCTCTTCAAGAAGATCAACCGCAAGCCCGGTCTGGTCGTCTGCAATATCGGTGACGGTTCGCTCGGCCGCGGTCCGGTCTGGGAAGCGCTCAACTTCGCGTCGATGGATCAGTACACCCAGCTCTGGGAAGAGGGGTTCAAGGGCGGTCTGCCGCTGATCTTCAACGTTCTCAACAACAGCTACGGCATGGGCGGACAGACCTGCGGCGAAACCATGGCTTACGTGGTTCCGGCCCGGCTCGGCGCCGGCGTCAATCCCGACATGCTTCACGCCGAACGCGTCGACGGTTACAATCCGCTGGCGGTCATCGACGCCTTCCGCCGCAAACGCGAAATCATCGAGGCCAAGAAGGGTCCGGTCCTCCTCGAAACTCTCACCTACCGTTATGTCGGACACTCCGCCACCGACAGTTCGAGCTACCGCACCAAGGAGGAGATCGAAGCCTGGCAGAAGTGCGACGCCATCACCGCCTTCCGTGAAAAACTGGTCAAGGGCAAGATCGAGGCGAACGGCTGGTTCGACGAGATGAATGAATCGATCAAGGCGCGCATCACCCGCATCATGAAGCTGGCGATCGACGACAAGATCAGCCCGCGCATCGATCCCAAGGCGGACCCGGATGCGATCCGCAAATACATGTTCTCCAACCAGAAGGTCGAGAAGTTCGACGACCGCGCCCCCGACGCGCTGATGCCGCTGGAGCAGAACTCCCGCGTTCTCAAGCTCAAGGACAAGGTCCGCTTCGCCTTTGACAAGGACGGCAAGGAGGTCTCCAAACTCAAGGTCTTCTCGCTGCGCGATGCGCTCTTCGAAGCGATCATCAACAAGTTCTACACCGACCCGACGCTGATCGCCTTCGGCGAGGACAACCGCGACTGGGGCGGCGCCTACGGCGTCTACGGCGGACTTACCGAAGCCATGCCCTACCACCGCTTCTTCAACGCGCCGATCAGCGAAAGCGCGATCGTCGCGACCGCGGTCGGCTACGCGATGTGCGGCGGCCGGGCGATCCCCGAACTCATGTACTGCGACTTCCTCGGCTGCGCCGGTGATGAAGTCTTCAACCAGCTGGCCAAATGGCAGAGCATGTCCGCCGGCGCGCTCAAGATGCCGGTGGTGCTGCGGGTTTCGGTCGGCGCCAAATACGGTGCCCAGCACGCGCAGGACTGGACGAGTCTCTGCGCCCACATTCCCGGCCTCAAGGTCTGCTTCCCGGCGACCCCCTACGACGCCAAGGGACTGATGAACGCCGCCCTCTCCGGCACCGATCCGGTGGTCTTCTTTGAAAGCCAGAAGCTCTACGACACCGGTGAGATGTTCCACGAAGGCGGAGTGCCCGAGGGCTACTACGAAGTTCCGATCGGCGAACCGGACGTCAAGCGGGTCGGTTCCGACCTCACGATTCTCTCGGTCGGCGCGACGCTCTATCCGGCGATCAAGGCCGCCAAACGTCTTTCCGAAGAGTTCAAGCTCGAAGCCGAGGTCATCGACGCCCGCACGCTGGTGCCCTTCAACTACGACAAGGTGATCGAATCGGTGAAGAAGACCGGACGGATTGTGCTGGTCTCCGACGCCTGTGAACGCGGTTCGCACCTTAACGACTTCGCCAGCAACATCACCCGGCTCGCGTTTGACTACCTCGACGCCCCGCCGGTCATCGTCGGCGCGCCGAACAGCATCTCGCCGTGTCCGGAACTGGAGAAGTTCTACTA
>CAKUKT010000072.1 GCA_934663655.1 uncultured Victivallaceae bacterium | reverse complement strand
CAACGACGACAGGCGAAGCCTCACGAGAGAAACGTTCGATTTTCCTCTGTTTGAACCTCTGGTGGTGATCGCAATGATCGTAATTATTGCGGCGATGCTGATGCCGGCGCTCGCCAAATCGCGCGAACGCGCCCGCGCCGCCAACTGCCTGGGAAATCTCAAACAGACCGTGCTTGCCGCCATCGGCTATGCCTCCGACAACCGGGGAATTTTCATCACCTCCAATGCGGGCAATCAAACCATGGCCTACAAGGAGGGGGGAACCAATCCGAGTTTGCGCGGCGGCTGGGTGGGTGTGATCTATCACGGCGGTTATCTGCCGATGGAATCACCGGCGGCGCGCTGTCCGAAAATGGGCGGAAAAATCGTCAAGGGTTATCCGGGGGCGGCCACCGATCAGCTGTACCGTCAGATTTATTCGACCATCGCCTACAAGAACAACGATGCCGCTGCTCGTACTGAAGAAGGAGCAGCGATGGTATTCGGTACCGGCAACTACCTTGAAGGAGTTTACACTCAGCGGGTCAGTCAGGCGTCGCGTTTTCCGTTGTTCTGGGACGGCTACTGGAAGGGCTCCGGCGGGAACTGCGAATATTTTTTCAGCCAGTTCTCCAACGGCAGCATGTCGCCGCACGCCCGGCACGCTGAACGCATTCATTCCGCGCTGCTGGATGGTCATGCCGAGGCGTTCCAGCCCGGTGATATGCGGCAGACGCTGATCGACGGCGCCGGAATGATTTTTTCCGGGAGCCGTTTCCGCTATTTTTCCGACAGCTTCGTGAATATTCAGCTCTGATTGTTGCGGACGGAGAAGTGTTTCCGTCACCGTCAATTGAAAATTATCTCCGCCGAACGCATTGCCGCATTCTCTGACTTGAGAGCAGAGGACCGGATTTGCAAAATGTGTCCGGCGGTGTATATTATTGAACAAATATGGTTTGAAATCATCGATTTCCCGTCGCCGGAGCGCAGGTTCCGGAGGCGGGAAAAAGTTGTCGGGAGCATGATAATCAGAGGTTCGCGGGTATGAAAAATGCGTTTGGTCTGGTTTTCGCCGCCGGATTGACGGGGCTGCTTTTTCTTGGTTCCGGTTGTGCCTGGGGAAAAGGTGGAGAGCCCGCGGCGGCTCCGGACGCCTCGGCGATCGCTTTGGAAATGGAGCTGGGAAATCGCCTGATCGATGCATTCTGCGACAATGACGGTAAAGAATTTGTTGCGCTGCTTCCGGAGGAGATGCGCAAGCGTTTTGACGTTGATGAATTCAAACTTGCGTATGAAAACACCCGCGGTGCGCTTGGTGAGGCGGTGTCGTTCGAGTACTTCGGAGAACTTGAAACGCCGGTATTCCGGGTGTTGTTGTGGAAGGTTCGTTTCCGCCGCGAAACCTCGGATGGGGAAACGGTGCACCAGGAGGCGCTGTTCCGGGTGGTCACCGGCCGGGTGGATGACAAACCGCAGGTGGTGAGTTTCGGTTTCATTTGATTGTACTATCGCGGGCGGAGTCGACGCCGGCAGGTGGCGGCGCAGGAGCGTCCGGCTTCAATAATCAAATCGAAGGAGGAAAAATAACTTCTGTAAATCCGGTTTCCGTCTCCGGAACGGCAGACGGTCTTGAAGCCGGTTTCTCTGAATCTGATTGTATCGCCGGCGTCGTCGCCGGAGGATACGGCTTCGGGGGTCCTCTCCGGAGGTTCTGTTTTTTTTTCGATGGCCGGAGGTCGATTTCGCTGCCGCCGCGCCGAACCAATTTTTTTACCGGGGAATCGTGCATCAGGGGGATTGTGCGCCGTTTCCGGAAATGAAAGGATATTTATTCATGCGAATGATTTTACGGAGCCTGGTGCTTACCGTGCTGCTGGTGGCGTCGCTGTCCGGCGGCGAGACTGGAGAGGTGAGGTCGATCAAGCTGGTGCAGGATGACGCGCAGATCAAATTCGTCAGCAAGCTGTATGAACTCAAGCACGTCCGGGCCACCGACGTATTGCCGTTCGTCAATTCGGCGATTCTGCGCTATCATGCGAATTCGAAAATCCAGCGGGTGAATTTCGGAGATGCCGAAAGCAACGCGTTGTTGATCTCCACCGGCGAGGAGTTCATGCCTTATGTGGACAAGCTGATTGCGGAGATCGACGCGCCGCGTCCTGTAAATGCCGATGGTTCGACGATCGAGGGTACCGGGGTGACCAGGATCGCCTATGAACCGAAATATCGGTCGGCCCGGCAGTTTGAAACGATTCTCCGGCAACTGGTTTCCAGCGACGAGGGCAGGGTTTACGTAAATGCTGACAATAATACGATCTTCTGGCAGGACGCCGACTCCTCCGCCCGGGAGACGCTCCGCTGGATCGAACGTCTGGATCGGCCGCTGCCGCAGGTGGCGATCCGTTTCAACTATTATGAGGTGCGCAGCAGCACCCTGCGGGATATCGGTTTCGATTACCTGGCGTGGAAAAACGGCCCGGGAGTGAATCTTTTTCAGGCCGGATACAACGCCGGTCATCTGGTAATTGACGAAGCGTTTCAAAGTATCATGACCCAGGCGCCGATTGCGCTGGACATCGTTAAGAGCTGGGGCGTCGGCGGTTTTTTCACCGCACCGCAGTTTGATATGAGCTTCATCCGGATCCTCCAGCAGTCCGGCAACGCCAATCTGGTGGCCAATGCGACGCTGACGATGGTCAACACTCCGGTCTCGACCCGCAGCGAACTCGCCCGGTTGCGCTGGTATCAGCGGAAATATCCGGACAAGGCGCCGTTCCAATACCGGGTCTCCATGCAGCCGGAATACCAGAATATCGCCAAAAATGCCGAGGGACGCGCCTTTATCGGCGCCGACTTCATCGAGACGGTGGAGGGCAAGGTCAAGGATCCTCCGGATCTCACGGTCCGGGTGGTGAATCCGATTATCTGTTTCCCTTCCGGCGGGGTGGCCACCGATGCCGACGGCTTTGTGCCTTCCGGTCCGGAACTTTACGGCGCGGCCGGGGATTCTCCGGGAGGCGGCTGTGTGATTTTCAACTATTCCGCGCTGTTCAAAAACGTGGTCGAGCGCAGCGGCAGCACCGGCAGCGAATTGAGTAATTCGACTTCGGTCAACGGCGGCGTGACGCTCGGCTTCAAGGTGGAAAAGGTGCTTGCCTGCTATGAGAAGAATACCGAGGTCGAACAGACCATCGGACTTCCGGTTGTATCGAAAATTCCTCTGCTCAAATATCTCTTCAGCACGACCACGACGATTCGGGCGAATAACTATATCGTGTTGACCGCCGAAGCTGAACTGGTCGATCCTGGGCGCAAGAGTGCGCCGATTCCGACGAGCCGTTCCAGCGAGATCGGCCCCCGTCGCGGCAGCAAAGTAGTTTACGAGGTGGAATAATGAAAAAGTTGATCTTGAAAGCTCTGCTGCTGTCATTGTCGGTGGCGTCGGGCGCCATGGTTGGCGGCGCCGAACCGGTTGTGAAGGTGGTGCCGTTGCCGGTGCCGGGAATCCCGCGCAGCGAAAACAGTCGTCCCACCGAACATTTTGCTCCGTCGAGCGTTCAGACTCAGCTCAAAGTCGATCTGGGAGCGGAGACGCGCGAGGTACGTTTTGTACGTGACAACAGTGATCCCTATGTGATTACCCGCGCCTACCGGATCGAACACGCTGATCCCTACGCGATGCGCGGTTACCTGCTCTCGGCGATCAGTGCCAAGCAGATCGACGCGAGTCCGGCGCAGGTGGAAGCTCTGAAGTTCACTGACGGAGGCGGACTGCTGCTGGTTTCCGCCGAGGATTACCGCTTTCATGACAGCGAGGCCGGGGAGGGAATCGACTCGATCATCGCACGACTCGATCGCGAAGGGCTCGGGTTCCGGCACAACTCTCCGACGTTCATTTACTTCCCGAAATACAACACGGCGGCGAATCTCTCCGACATGCTCAAGCGGGTGGGGGCGAACATCGTCAGCGGGGAATTTGCCGCTCCGCCGGAGGAACTTCTGGTCGACGGCGGTTTGAATGCGGTATTGGTTTCCGGTCCCGAGTGGTCCTGGAACAATATGAAAACGATGCTTGAGAGCTACGATCGGCCGATCCCCGAGGTGAGCGTCAGTTACCGGGTTATCGAGATCTACGCCGAAAACGACGACAAGATCGGAGTTGATTTCCAGTCGTGGAAGAACAACGACGGGGTGGATATCTTTTCTGCCGGGATGCGTTACCGCCGCAACTGGTCGAATTTCTTCACCGGTGGGGTTGACAACAACGGTACTAACAAGGTAACGTTCTGGAACTTCAACCCGAAGTGGAATACCCGTTACCTCGACTTTCTCACCTCCATCGGCAAGGCGAAAATTCTTGCCAGCGGCGTGTTGACCGCCCGGAACCGGGAAACCTCCGATGTACAGGTGGATTCCGGCTTCTTCTACGATCGAACCGACGCCTCATACACTGAAAGCGATGCGGAATTTTATTACACTTCGCCCAATCCGGACATCATTCCGCGGCAGGGACTGGACAAGATTCTGCCCGAAACCGAACTGCTCGAAATTCTGCCCAACGCGGTTCGCGGCGATTACAACTGGCGGATGCTTGGCAACCTCGCCGGTTCCACCCAGTATGGAACCGTCGTCGGGGAGAAGATCACCGAGCAGATGGCGATCATCAACAGCGAAACCGCTACTCAGGAGCAGAAGCTGCAGGCATATCAGCAGCTTCAGACCCTGCTTCAGGAGGAGGGGCTGGGGGAATTGCTCAACTACTCCTACTACACCAGCAATCCTTTGACCGGGGAGAAGTTGGATTCTTCGCTTTCCAATGCGATGCCGGGGGTGATTCACGGCAAGATGCAGTTGCCGATGCCGCAGGAGGGGTTCACTTTCCGGCTGTCGGTGACGCCGGTGGTCACTTCGCGCAGCGCTACGCTCGACATCGAGATGTCCTCGATCTCTCTGATCGGCTGGAATTCCGATGGTTCGCCTCGTTCGAGCAGTTCGGAGGTGGCGACGACCGTACAGGTTGGGTATGAGGCGGAGGAGTTCGTGATCGGTGGCCTGCGCAAGAGCGAAGCGGTGCGCGGGGTGGCGGGACTGCCCTTCTTCAAGGACATTCCGATTCTCGGACTGCTGTTTGCGGATGAAACTGAATCGCTCAAGCAGTCACAGCTGGTATTGATCGCAACGGTGAAGTATTCGCCGCCCAACGAGACGGTACCGGCCAGAATAGACGAGAATATCGGTAAGATCATCGATGATGTGAACAAGGGCATGCGCAGTCCGGTCGGCAACATGTTCTTCCAGCAGTATCTGATCGACACCGACAAGATCGAATAGAATTTTTGACCGGTCAGATTCCGGCAATTATGAGCGGCTCCGGTTGAACCGGGCCGCTTTTTTCCGGATGGGTGGGGAGTACCCTTCCGGGCGAACCGGGGCGGCGACGACGGTTGGAAGTGGGAAATGGAGGTGATGTGAATGAAGAATATTGACGTCAGATTTTGTATTCCGCGGCCACTGCAGGTGGTGATCGACGACGTCGGATGGTGGGATTCGGTGGATTCCCGGGCTGACGGCAACGGTCCGTCGCGCACGGCATGCGTGCGTCCGCACGCGGTGGCTGATTATGCTGCGCTTGCGCAACTCGGGCGGGAGAGTGGTTCGCGGCCGCTGATCGCGCTGGTGCTGGGCGAATGGGACACGCGGGGGATACTTCGCGAATTACCGAGCTCCACCTGGCTCGGGGAGAAGTGGAGCGCCCGGAGTGCGGTGGCTGAGAAGTGCGCGGCAGCGGCGGAGATTCTTCGCGGCAGCGGAGATTGTCTGGAACTGGCGCTTCATGGGATCTGTCACCAGTACTGGGGGAATGGCCGGGTACCGGCTGATCCGGAGTGGTATGGGCGGGATGAGCAATGCACGATGCATCCGCGTGCGGAACTGCGCCGCCATCTGGAATATTTTGCGCGGCTGTTTATACAGCATCAGCTGGGGGCGTTCCCGACTTCGTTTGTGCCGTGCAACTTCCGTTATGCCTTCGGCAACGGGGAGAATGAACTGGCCGGTCTGCTGAAGCCGTGGGGGATCGATTTGATTTCGACGCCGTGGTCGAGCATGGTGCAGCGCCGTCGTCCGGAGGGCGAACACTTCGGGATTGACGCGGGTATTCCGGTGATTGACCGGGATGGGGACGAGATCCGCTGGTTCGAGAATGACTGCGATCCCGGACGCTGCACCTTTGATGGGAACACCTGCGGACTGCACTGGCCGAACCTGCTGAATGGGGATCCGGAAATGAGCGGCGAAAACATTTCCCGGTGGGCGGCGGCGCTCCGGGCGGTCAATCGTCGTTTTGACCGGATGCTGGCACGAAATTCGGCCGATCACCGGGCGCAGGTGATCTATGGTGAACTGACTGACGCCGAATACACCGGTACTGAGTTGCGGTTGAATTTCCGGAAATATTTTGCGCTTTTCGCTTCGCACCAGCCGGAGGGTCTGGTAGTGCGTTTTGGTTCGCAGCGGCCGTTGACGGTTGGTGATTGTCATGGTGAACCCGATGCTGACGGGGTGGTGGAGATCCGGCTGCCCCGCACGGCGCTGGGCAGCCGGGAGTTGGTCGTACTGCCGGTGAAATTCTTCTGAGCATGTTTGCGCAGAAAAGAGTGTTCATCCGTCAGAGCTTATGCTTGGTCCATGGTTGGTTTAATCGGCTGATGACTGCCGCACTGCTGTTATCAGTGCGGCTGCGTCAGCAGCCAGTTGGTTTGGATTTTTTTTCGCTTTGTAGAGCGAGCTGCCGATACCGACGCCGATGCAGTTTTTTATGAATAGCGGAAGATTTTCTGCGTTGATCCCGCCGACCGCCAGAATTGGAAGCTTCACCACGGCTTTAATTTCCCTGATATAGTTCGCCCCCAGTGTCACTGCGGGGAAAAGTTTGAGATAATCCGCACCGTGACGTATGGCGGTAATTGCTTCTGTAGGTGTCAGAAAACCGGGAATGGAGACCATTTTTAAACGATTTGTTTCACAAATTACTTCGGGGTTGGTATCCGGGGAGATAATAAAGTTGCCTCCGCAGTCATATACCCCGTGGACATCTGCCGGGGAAAGTACTGTCCCCGCACCGACCAGTTGATTATTCCGGCAATGGCGCGCTGCAATCCGAATGCTGGTAAGTGCGTCCGGAGAGTTGAGAGGAATTTCCAGAATGCCAATACCGGCATTTGCGAGAATGTCGCATATTTCAGGGATTTCCGTTGGTGTTATGCCTCGAAGGATCGCAATAATCGGCATTTCGGCGAGCAATTTTGCAAAGAGGGGGTTTTTCCACTGCGACCTCTCCCGGCAATCGCCCCGGTCATCAGCGCCTTAATCTCTGAGGCTGAAACATAATTATAGTCTCCGGAAACCGTGTGTTTGAGTGCACTTGCAGCTGCGGCAAAAGCGAGAGAGCTTTCCAGAGTTGGAAAGTCACCGCAGTTGAGCGCAAAGAGCAGTCCAGCGCAAAAAGAATCTCCGGCTCCAAAACGATCGACGATATTGTGCAGTTGGTAAGGAGTATATTGCCCGTTGGCGTCAAGTGGTGCGAAACAGCTCGCTTTAGTTCGGCAGTCATAGAGCATCCCGCCCCAGTTGTTGTGATTGGCGGAAAAACTTTCCCGGAGCGTGATGGCGATCAGTTTTACCTGGGGAAACATCGACGATAGGTGACCGGCGACATCATGATAATTGCCGATTGACAGATGGCCGGATTCGACGGAACAATCTTTCGCGTGGATATCAAACACATCCGCCGCATCCTCCTCGTTTCCGATGATGATGTCGGCGTGGGAAAGCAGTTCCAGCATGCAACGACGTGCAAGTATATTTCGGCTGGTTCCCGGTTCCCAGTTCCACAGTTTCTTGCGATAGTTCAAGTCAACCGAAATCGAGATTGACCTGCCAACCGCAAATTCCGCCAGGGCCAGAGTAGTCTCAAACGCGTTGCGGGAAAGGGCCGGAGTTATCCCGGATAAATGCAGATGCGTCACTCCGTCAAGCATGGCGGCAAAATCATAATCCTGCGGTTTTAAAATGGAAATTGTCGATGCATTGCGATCGTAGAAAACAGCGGAACTTCGCATATTGGAACCGTGTTCCGTGTAGTAAATTCCGAGCCGACCGATATCGGCATAATGTATTTGGTCAACATCACAACCAATCCCCCGCATTTGATTTGCGAAAGCGTGTGAAACCGGATTGTCAGGCAGAGCGGTGAGAAAACGGCTGTGACCTCCCATAATTGCGATGGAAGCGCAGACATTGGCTTCTCCTCCTCCGAAGGTGGCCTCCAGTTTTCCAGGAATGGTCTGGGTGAGGCGTTTGGCTTGCGGTGGGGAGAGGCGCAACATCACTTCTCCGAAACCGGCGACACAGAAATTGCTTGCTGTCATGAAATTCCTCGAATGTTAATACCTTTATGAGAAACGAACTTTTACGGAACAGGTTGTAATCTGTTATCGATAATGAATTTCTCTTGAATATTTGCCACATTCATTTACAGGTATCTTCCAGCGGAGTCTCGGGCAAAAATCCGATGGAATATAAGCGGGTGTCCTTCATTTCGATGGCAATTTGAAACCGGGAAGCCGGAAGTTTCGTATCAAGTTTGAGGTTATAATAATTCCCGGGCGGCAGGGTGGTTTCGCTTTCCGGAATCCTCTTTCCTTCAGCATCCAGCAGATACAACCGCAAGAATCCTGATTCTCTCACATTAGCGTTGACATGGATTTCGCCTGAGGCCATAATGGGAAGGGTGACCATTTTTCCGGTTTCGTCACCGGCTTCCGCGTAGAAAAAACCGTCCGGACGCAGTATCATGAGTGCCGGAGTGATTCTTGAGTTCCGGATGTCTGCGGCAAGTAAATCATAATCGTGATTGAAGTGTTTGAAAAGCGGCCAGTTTTCCAGTCCTCGACCAGCGAAACGCTTTTTTATCATTTCTCCGGTAACAGAAGATAGCTTGTCATAACTGAACTCTCCATAAAAATGATACATGCTCGACTGCCAGTTTAACAACCAGAAAATACGGTTGTTGTCGAGGATGGTTATATCTGAGGGGTGGGTATTTCCGGCCATCCAGGTGCCGGGAGGGGTATTGTCCAGGAACAGAGGTTCACCCGGGAAGCGTTTCCATTTGAATCCATCCCAGCTGTAGGCAATGTCGAGACAAAATCGCTGTTCGGCAGCAAAATATCGCAGTACCAGCGCACAGATCAGACCTGCGCCGCTCTCATTGATTTTGAACACGGTTGCTCCATAGTGCTGAGTCCCGGCAGGCTCTCCAATGTCAGGTAATGCCATGTAGGCGCGGTCGAAGTTTATACCATCGGTGGTCCTGAAAACCGTTATGATTCTGGATATTCTCGATAAGTTGTCGTAAGGAACGTTGAATGGTTCGTATCTCCGGAGAACTCGTCCGTGGGCGAAAAAGAAGCTCTTTTCATCCTCAGACAACCATGATCCGACGAAATTGTCATTGGTTTCAAAACCCTCCTCGAGACCTCCCGGATAGCCGTCAGATAAAAATGGTTTTCTGGAAAGAACCAGTGACAGGCCGGGTTCTTTATGCCAGATCGGCCAGATTGTTCTCTGAGGAAGGCGGAATCCGTCACATTCTATCGGCGGAGTGTAACCGAGAGTACTGGGTTTCTGAAAACGGATATATTTCATTTCCAACTCTGCCGGATTTACCATTCCGTCGGTTTCCGGATCGTAAAAACGATATTGATGGCTGCCGGTGTTATCAGGTTTGGCTTGAGCGACATTATATCGTTTGATGGTGACGGGAGGTTCGGAGGTGGGGGGCATTTTAAATTTGGCCGGCAGCGGAGTTATTTCCCAATCCCCGGGAGCATCGAGCTCCGTTGTGGCAAGATAGTTGCGCTTGCTGGCGAGCGAAAAGGTTCCATCAAGTGTATAAAAACTGAGCAACAATTTATTATCTTGAATTCCCAGTGTTCCACCATGGCGCATTACTTCGTCATCTTTAGATTTTTGTTCTGACACCGGAACGGCTTGCGC
>CAKUKT010000071.1 GCA_934663655.1 uncultured Victivallaceae bacterium | reverse complement strand
CGAATACGATCTTCACCTTTCCGAAGTCGATGCGGAAAACCCGGGAGATGGTTGCCGGCAGCCCTTCGCCGGGGATCATCAGCACATCGCAGCGGACCTCCCAGGCAACGCCGATTCCCAGAATCGCCCCGCCCACGGCGAGCTGGATCCAGCGACACAGCCAACCGGCAAGTGAATTGTCCCACTGCAACGGTTCGGTGAGGAACATCGCCACGTCGGTGAAGCTGCCGAAGAGCAGGCAGACCGCGAGCTGAAGCAGCTGGATTTTGGGGAAGTTTTTCTTCAGCAGGACAATCTGCGCCACGACAAAGAAGAACTGCATGCAGAAGATGTAGGTGCCGACCGAGAGGCGGGAACCCGGCGCCAGACTCAGTACATACGGCGGGCAGGAGATCGGCGAGGAGCCCAGATTGGCCCGCAGGGTCAGCGCGACGCCGACGGCGAGGATAAACAATGAGACGACAAAGGCGGCGTATCGCCTCAGATATTCCTGTAGGGAACGTTTTTCCTTCATGATTGAACTCCCGGAAATAGTCATGACGGCGGAGCAACCCCCCGGTTGCTGAAGCCGCACGACGGTCAACTTCAAAATAAATTTTATAAATATATTTGCAGTTTTCAGTCGATGTAATATATTATTTACGTAAAATCAATCTGTTTTTTCGATTAACGATCATGGATTCCAGACGTCTGAGCTGTTTTTTGAAGTTGAGTGAAACGCTCCATTTCGGTCGTGCCGCCGAAGAACTGGGGATCGCCCAGTCGGCGCTCAGCCGGCAGATTCAGCTGCTGGAGCGGGAGATCGGCTGTTCGCTTTTTGACCGTTCCAACCGCTGGAACGTCTCTCTTACTCCCGGCGGGGAGGCCTTTGTCCCGGAGGCGCTTAAACTTGTCGAACAGGCGGAGCGGGCGAAACAGGTCACACTGGCCGCCGCCAGGGGAGAACTGGGGTCTCTGGATATTGAAATCGTCTCTTCGGCGATGAATTTCCCGCCGTTTCTGCAGGCGCTGCACGAGATGCGGGTGCGCCACCCCGGAGTGCAGTTGAATATTCAGGAAGGGGTGAGCAGCGGTATTTACGAGCGGGTTCGCCGGGGTGAAGCTGATCTGGGAATTCTGCGGATTGCCGCCGCCGCGGATGAAGAACTGGTTACCGAACCCCTGGCGCGGAACCGGTTGCTGATGGCTATTCCCCGAAAGCATCCGCTGGCAGCTAAAGAACGGTTGTTTCTGCACGATTTCATGCGGGAACGCTTTATTGTCCCGAGGGCCCGGGAGGAGTCGTTGCCGGCGAGCATATTGGAACTTGTCTGTCGCCGGGCGGGGTTTTCTCCGGATATCGCGCTGAAAATTGAAAACATGGCGGCGATACTTAACATTCTTCCGGCACTGAATTGTGTGACGCTGGTGCCGGATTCATTTGCCGGAAAATTTGACGGGGTGGTGTTCCGGGCGCTGGAGGACTATTCCGAAACTCTGCCGCTTACTGCGATCCGACATCGCGACAATCCCTCGCTGATTCTGAAAAATTTTCTGACCATCCAGCTTGCAGCTTTAAAACATGGCGCTGACCGCCGTTGAGGCGGGGGAATGAACGCCGTCGGCGGATGGGATTCGACGGCAGCGTCCGGTTGGAAAATCTGCCGGTATTCACCGCCGGTTTCGCTGCTTTTCTCCCTGTCCCGGCAGCCACGCCGCCGTACCGGAGGGGTTTTCTTGCCGACCGATCGGGGGTTCCTGCGGCGGAGAAGTTCAGGTTTTCGGATGTGGCTTGATGCTCAGCGGAAGTTACTTCGATACGCCCGGGCGACCATCGGCTGGAGTGGCGCCGGATGATTTTTTCCCGGCGGCGCCCCGGCGGTACCGGGAACGTTTTTCCGGGCAATGGCTGAAGGCGGGCAGTCCGCTGTGCTCATCGAGCAGTTCTCCGGTAAGAGCTCTGGCGAACTGCATCGGCGGGGCGCCGGTGATCTTTTTGAAACAGCGCGAGAAATAGTAACGATCATTGAATCCGACTGCTTCGGAAACTTCCTTGAGGTTGGTGACGCCGGAGTTGAAGAGTTCGCAGGCTCGTTCGATCTGTTTGCGTATCCGGTAATGCTGTGGTGATTCGCCGAGCTGGCTGGTGAAGAGGCGGATGAAACGGTCGCGGCTCAAACCGGCAATGGCGGCGAGAGTATGGTTGGACGGATGTTTGGCGCCGTGATTTTCGAGATAATGGCACGCCCGCAGAATACGTTCGTCGACCGGGCTGCCGGCAACGAGAACTTCCGGAATCCGGCACAGTACCGTAGTCAGCATGGAAAGCAGGAGCACGTTGCGCAGATGAAAAGTTCGGCGCCCCCGATCCAGATGAATGTATTGATCGAGGGTGGCGGTGAACTCCGGCCATTCCGGAAACCGGAAGACGCCGGTTGGCGCAACAAGTTCTCCGGCGAGTCGGAAATGGAGGAAAAAGTGCTGGAAACTCCGGATGCTGAAACCGGAAAATTCAAAACCGGGCGGGATAACCCAGATTTCACCCGGTTGGATCGGATACTCAACACCGTCATGGACAATTATGGCGCCGGGAGAACGGTTGCAGTAAATTCTCCAGAAATCGAACGGCCGCGGTTTCCAGTTCTCCTGATTCCGGTTGAATCCATGACCAATAAGCGATAAGCTGTTTCCGTCGATGGCAGAGCTCATAAGAATATCCTCAAATTTCCCCGCACCACAATCGTACATAAAATGGTACCATAATATCCATTGCCATTTGGGAAAAATCAAGTATAATATTAAATAAAAAGCAAAAACTGCCACAATAACCGGATGGAGGATCGGCTATGGGTATGGTTGGAAAATCGACGATGGGGCGGCATTTAAGAGCGCGGCAGATTCCGGGATCGCTGATCTTAAGGTGGGGCGGCGAATTCGTTCTCGTTCCAACCGGAGATGTCGTGGCCGTGGATGACGGGCTGGAGGGAGGGAGGGGGCTTCCCGGAAAACTCTCTCCCGCCCGGAGGCGAACCGCAGCGGCTGCCGCCTCCCGCGTCTGCTTCACACTGATCGAACTTTTGGTGGTGATTGCGATCATCGCTATACTGGCGGCGATGTTGATGCCGGCACTATCCAAAGCGAGGGAAGCGGCCAAAGCGAGTGACTGTCTCTCCCGCCAGAAACAATGTGTGCTCGGGTCACAGTTCTACGGCAATGACAATCGCGGTAATTTCGTACTTCGCAATCTGATGCCCTTCGCCGGCCGTTCTCCGATCGGATGGGCGGATTCACTGGCGCTTCTCAATTATCTTCCGGATGACTTATCCGGAAAGTTATTCTCCTGCGCGTCCCGCTCCGACGGGGGACCGATCGGAGTTTACAAACAGTATGCCTATACATTCGGGGTGTACTGCCTGGCTTCCGGAGGGGCAGGCGACAACACCCCTTACAAATATATCATCTACCACGGGCAGCTGCTGGACTTCACCAACGATGCGGCGGTAAGCTACCGGACGTTGAACACCCGGAGAATAAGCGGGCCGACGACGACCATGCTCTTTGCCGACAGCTGGATCAGTTCCTCCAACAAACAGAACTACATGCTCTATATGCCGCTGAATAACGTGTGCATGAGCGCCCGCCACAATGAACGCTTCAATATCGCATTTGTAGATGGACATGCCGCGGCGCAGTCCCCGGTGGAGTTTCACAATATGGTCCGGGCCAATCCGCGCGACTACGCGATGGATTACGCCTGGGGGTTCTATATCGGGGACCGGAAACCGGGACTCTCCTACAGCTATTGAGAGGATATGACGATGAAGAGCGCGGTATTCGCATTGACATTGTTCCCGCTCGTTTGGTCCGGTGTCGGGGCAACGGAACTATATCTTGAACAGAACTTCGATTCGTCACCGTTCACTCCGGGGGAGTTGACCGGTGGGGGCGGCGACAGCCGGAGTCGCGGCGGGGAGTTTCGGTCGGAAGCTCCGCCCGGCGGTCTGGAAATTGTCACCGAACCGGTGCGAAGTGCACCGCATGCACTGAAGTTGACCCGCAACGGCACATTCGGAGATCTGAGGTTGTGGCGCGATGAGGCGGTGAAGGAGGGATATGATTTCCGGTTCTATTTTTCAGTCTGGATCGGTGCTCAAGGGCAGGGGGCGATTTTGTTCGATGACTGCGAGGGAAATAATTTCCCCGGCGCGGTGCTGATCCAGAACAGCCGGATTTTCGGCTGGGATGGCAGTAAGAAGTGGGCGCATGCGTCCGGGCTGGAGATCAAGCCCGAAGCATGGAATGAACTGGTGGTCGATTTTTCTCCCAATGAGAAGAACTATCGTGTCGGTATCGTCGATGCCGACGGCAGGGAGCATTACGCGCCGATGCTCTATCCGCTGCACGGGTCGGGGCGGCTGCGCGGGTTGCGACTGACCAGGCAGCTGCCGGAAAACAACAGCTACTACCTCGATGAGCTGCGGATCGAGGTCGACGACGAACCGTCGACGCGGGGACGGAAAAATGTCGCAGATCAGGCGAGGATTTCTCTTTCCGGCGAACGCCGCCCGGATATCGGCACGTTGTGTGTCGACGATCCGGCCGCCAAAGCGGTGATCGAACCCGCTGCCGGACGTAATCTGCTGGAATTTGAGTTTGTGCAGAATGTGACAATCAGCGGAGCGGTGATCATCAGCGGTGAGGATGATGGATCCCGCGCTCTGGGAGCCTTCCGGCTCTACGCGCTCAATGCGCTTGGCCACCGCACCCTGCTGGGGGAGAGGGCGGGTGGAAACCGGGTGGTGCTGGAGTTCAAACCGGAGGAGAAGGTTACCAAGCTTCAGCTGGAGCTTCTGGAGAGTTCCCCGGTGACGTTGCGGGGATTCCGATTTTTGACGCCGCCGGGGGAGGGGGTGCACCTGCTGGATGAACGTTTCGGAGCCATGGTGTCGGGAGAATTTCGATTGCCGGTGTATGACGGTCAGTATCCGACGCAGCGCACCGCAAATCTGCTTGTCGTCAATCACCGGAGCGAAGCGTTGCCGGTGGTGGTTACACTGACGGAACGCGGTTCCGGAAAGAGCGTGATCCCGGAGCGGCACCTTGAACTTGCTCCCGGGGAGAACCAGCTTGCATTTGAACTTGCTTCACTGCCCAATGGAGAATATATCGCCACCGTCGCCGATGCAGCGGCCGATGCCGCCGGAAATCGCGGCAGCCTCCGAAGACTGCTGCGCCATGCGACCGCGCCGGAATGTGCCGTGGCGCCGCCACACCGGGCGGACGGTCTCAAACTCTTTTTCCCGGATGATTTTTATCTGGCGTCACGGCGCGGACTGGTCATCCGTCCCGGGGTGACGAAACGTTATCCGGTGGTGATCGGAACCCCGAATGACGATGAGTTCATCGTTTTCGGTTACCGGATGGAACTGGGAAAAGACGGCCGGATCCGGATTGGTTATCACACTCTCAACCGGCAGTGGAAGGCGGCGTCGAAGCGTCCCTGGGTGGCCACTGAGAAGAATCTGGAGGCGGGGGAGTGGGAGGTGACGCCGGGAGAATTTCCGGCGGGCGAATATGTCGGAAATCCGTTGCTCGCGGAACTTCCCGCGGCGGCCCGGCCCGACTGGAGCCCGAAACCGGTGAACGGTCAGCTCCATTATCGTTTTTACGATCCCGAACTGGATGGTCCGGTCAACCTGCGTCAGGTAAAGGTGGTGTGGGTGACGCCGACCCGGCCGGATGAGGATGGGTATACCGATTACGACTGGCAGGTGATGCGTCCGCCGCACAGTTCGACCTGGCCGCTGTGGTACCGGGAGAACGGCGAGGTGCTGATTCTGCGGAAAACGCCGCTGGTGTATAGTCAGAATGACGGCAGCGGGTTTGAAAATTCCGATTCCGGAAGCGACCTCGGCTTCGGTCAGTGGCTTTCTGATGACGGTAAATATCTTCATTACGCGCAGGGGCGCCATCTGAAACGGTTCGAACCGTGTACGGCTCCGTTCGACAACATTAACGATCTGGCGCGGATTGTCGCGGTCTGGCGTACAGCGGACGGGATCAACTGGGAACGCGCCTATATCGGTGTTCCCGGAGTGGAGGATCCGGTGGCCGACCAGCATTACGGCGGTGTGGTCACGCGGCTGCCGCGCGGCGGCGGTCTGCGGCTGGCCTTTCTCAACGATTATGATGCGCTGCATCAGCAGATGAAGGTGGTGCTGGTCTACAGCTGGGATGGTTTCCGGTGGACGCGTTTCCACGGGGCGCCGCCGTTTGTCGGCAATGGCGAGCCGGATGACTGGCGGCGGGGCGGCGGTTATCCCTCGGACCGTTTTGTGGAGCGCGACGGCAAATACTACATGCTGCTCAAATGGAACAACAACCATTATCATTTTCAGAGCGAGGTTGTTCATTACCTCAATGCGAGCGCAGCGGTGCTCACCGCCGATTACATGCGAAGGAAGTTTGAACCCCGTCGTCTTGCCGAATGGCCCTATTTTCAACCGCTGTTCGGGGGATCCTGGGAGCGGCTGGCCGAACATACCCGTCAGGCTGTCACCTCGGTGGGAATCGCCGAAATCCGCAAGGACGGCTGGTTTGCGTTGACCGCATTGCCGGGGGAGTCCGGAGAATTTGAAACCGTGCCGTTTGAGGCGTCGGGGCGACTGGTGGCGAATCTGCGGATCGGCGACCGCGGCAGCGCGGTGTTCCGCCTGATCGGCGAAGATGGCGCGGTAATGGCGGAGAAAAAATTCGACGGCGACGTCGATGGTACGGAAATCACGCTTTTCGACCGGCTGCCCGCGGGACGGTTCCGGGTGCGCGGAGAACTGCAGGAGGCGGAACTCTACACCCTGGAATTTCTCCCTTAGCCGGAAGTTCCCCATCTCCCGCCGCGGCGCGCCGCCATTCCCGGGGCGCGATGCCGTGAAACCGTTTAAATTCCCGGGAGAAATAAAACGCATCGTAATAGCCGAGTTCGAACGCGCATTCGGCGACACCGGCTCCGGCGGCGAGCATTTCGCGGGCGCGGGCCATCTTGCGCTCCCGCAACCAGGCCTTGAAGGGTACGCCGAACTCCACCGGGATGTTGTGGGAGAGGAACGACACGGAACGCCCCAGGCGGGCGGCGATTTTACCGAGTGTCAGCGGTTCGTCGAGGTGTTCGGCGACATATTCCTCGAGCTGCAGCGTCCAGTGGCGGCTGCTGCGGCGGATCAACTCATTTTCGCAGATGTATTCGCTGAGGTATTTCAGCAGTCTGCCGATGTCGAGCATTTTTTCGACGCTGGACACCCGCACTCCCGCCACCGGTGATTCCCGGTCGGCCAGCTGGCCGAAGACGATCGCTCCGAGATAGATCCCGCTCCGGTTGGTGAGCGGGACAATTCCCTCCAGTAAGCCGGCGTGACAACGGTAGATGTGAATGTCACGCCGGCGTTTCGCTTCCGCCAGATGCGTGCGGTCGCATTCAATGCAGCGGGCGTTGAAATCCGGATCCTGACGCCGGCTGCGGCAGAATGGACTCATCTCCTTGATGGTGAAGCTGTCCACCTCCTCTTCGCGGAGATCGAAAAAGGTGATCCGCAAGTTCAGCACATGGAAAAGAAGCTCCATGATCCGGTTCATCTCCCCGGTCTGAATGGTATATTCCGGCATAAAAGATCCTCCGTCGGCGTGTCGATTTTCACTGCTGATATTCAATATAGCATATTTTGCAGAAATTGCCTGTTTATACATGAAAAAGATTTTCCCTCTATTCTCTTTGACGGGGATCGAACTATATTACCGGTAACGGCCCAGGTCAATTTCACAGGAAAGGAGACGTCGGAAATGAAGACCACTTTCGCATTGTTTTTCGGTAACCGGGGATTTTTTCCGGAATCGCTGATCGCCGCGGCGCGCGACGAAGTGAAGGCCCGGCTGGAGGAACTTGGGTTCGGCACGTTGTCGCTGCCGGTGGAGGCGACCCGTTACGGGGCGGTGGAGACCGCTGCGGAGGGGCGGGTTTATGCGCGTTTTCTGGAGGAAAACCAAGGCAGGTTCGACGGAGTGATTCTCTGCCTGCCCAACTTCGGCGATGAGAACGGGGCTTCGGAGGCATTGCGGAATGCCGGGGTGCCGATCTGGGTGATCGCCTGGCCGGACGAACTCGACAAGATGGATTTTGCGCACCGGCGGGATGCATTCTGCGGTAAGTTCTCGGTAATGGATGTGTTCACGCAGTTCAATATTCCCTTCACCGCCTGGGAACCGCACACGCTGGCGCCGTCGGATCCTCTGTTTGCAAATGAAGCGCGGCAGTTCGGCGCGGTCTGCCGGATCGTTCGCCGGTTGAAACGCTGCCGGATCGGTGCGGTCGGCGCTCGTCCGACTTTATTCAAAACAATTCGTTTCGATGAAATCGCACTGCAGAAATACGGCATCACCACCGAGGTGTTCGACAATTCCGACCTGCTGGTAAAGGTGGGGAAAATCCGTAATGAGGCCCCGGAAATCGCGGCCAAACTTGCTGATTTCGACGCATTTGCGGACTTCTCCGGGGTTCCGGCCGACAAGCAGCTGGTGCTCGCGAAAATTTCAGTCGCGCTCGACCAGCTCATCGCTGAACACGAACTTGATGCGCTGGCGCTGCGCTGCTGGAGCGACCTCCAGGAGACGCTGAAAATTTCTCCGTGCGTGATTCTGGGCGAACTCAACGACCGCAATTTCCCCGCCGCCTGCGAACTGGATGTCGGCAATGCGGTCACCATGCTGGCGTTACAGGCTGCGTCGCAGGAGCCGACCGCCTGTCTCGACTGGAACAACAATTATCCCGGGGATCCCGACGGCTGTATTCTCTTTCACTGCGGCTCGATCCCGCGCCGACTGATGACTGGAGCGGGCCGGGTCATTGATCATCTGATGTTCGCCAAGTCGCTCGGGGCCGGCTGTGGTTTCGGCTGCAACGTCGGCTTCATCCGCCCGATGAACTTCACCTTCGCCTCGACGATGACCCGGGACGGGCGGCTGCGTTTCTACAGCGGCGAGGGAGAGTTTACCGGCGCGCCGCTGGGTGAGGAGTTTTTCGGCTGTGGCGGTGCGGCGCATATCGCCGGACTTCAGCACAAGCTCAATGTGATCGGGCGCGGCGGCTTCCGTCACCATGTCAGCGTCACTCCCGGCAACTGGAAGCAGGCGCTTGACGAAGCCTTCGGAAGTTATCTTGGATATGACGCCGTGGAGTTGTAAAGATGAGCTATCTCGGGATCGACATCGGTTCGAGTCAGGTAAAGGCGGTCGCCTATGCTGCTGACGGCACGCCGCTGGCGACGTCATACCGCAAATATGGGCATAAAATTCCGGCCCCCGGACGGATGGAACTTGACGGCGCGGAGGTAATCGAGGCGGCGCTGGCGGTTATCGCCGAATGCGCCGGGATGGTTCGACGAACCTCCCCGGTACGGGCGCTGGCGTGTTCGTCACAGGGGGAGGCCTTCACGCCGCTGGATGCGGCCGGCGGGGTGCTGGCGCCGGCGATGATATCGGGCGATTCTCGGGCGACGGAGGATATCACTGAATTTGTGCGTCGCTTCGGAGGGGAAAAACTTTACCGGATCACCGGACACACGGCGTCGGGAATGTTTACGCTGGCGAAGCTGCTCTGGCTGAAGTCACACGAACCGGAGGTGTTCAGGCGGGCGGCGCGTTTTCTGTGCTTCGAGGATCTGCTCTGTTTCCACCTGACCGGCCGGGCGGCGATCGGCTGGCCGCTGGCGGGAAGGACCATGCTTTTCGACCTCGGTGACCACCGGTGGAACCGGGAACTCCTCGACGAACTCGAACTCGACGAGAGCCGCCTGGCTGAACCCATGCCTTCCGGCACTCCGGTCGGTTTCGTCACCCCGGAAATGGCCGCCGGATTGAACCTTGACACCGAAGTCCTCTGGGTTACCGGCGGCCACGACCAGGTGATCGGTGCGCTCGGCTGCGGCGCCGTCGAACCCGGCACCGCGATGTACGCCGCCGGCAGCGTGGAGTGCGTGGTTCCGGTGCTCCGGGAGCGGCGCCTGGCGCCGGAATTGTACGAAGCGAATCTC
>CAKUKT010000070.1 GCA_934663655.1 uncultured Victivallaceae bacterium | reverse complement strand
GTTTCTCCGTCAACGGTTTCATATTCCAGGCGGGCGGCAAAACCGTCCCGCAGCGGCGTCTGATGAAAAGTCCCGCAACCGAAATAACGCACCTCCGCTTCAATCCGGTTGATTCCGGCCCGGAGCACCCCTTCCAGATCGATGGTGTCAAAGGAGTAGTGGTTGGTCCAGGCCCGGGCTGGACCGTCGTTGATCCATTGACCATTGACTTTCAGCCGGTACCAGGAGTCGGCGGTGACGGCGATCCGCCCGGCGCGCGGTACCGCGCCGAGCTTGAAATCCCGCCGGTAAAGCGTATAGGTGTTATAGGTACGGCCATTCCCGGAAGCGGGATGGGTTATCCACGGCGCGTCGAAATGCATTTCGGTGTGGTCGTTCATGGCAGTGTGACTCCTGTTATTTCAAGATTTTTACGAATTCGTTCATCATCGGGGCGCAGTTCGGCGGCCCGTTGCCATTCCCGGCGGGCGCGCTCGATGTCGCCGGATAGGTAACCGGCAAGTCCGGAAGCGAAGGCCAGAGTACATTCATCTCCGACCTGATTTTGCAATTGTTTATTCAGCAGTGCGACCGCTTCGTCCTGCTTACCGGCCGACAACCGGGCGGCAACCGCGGTGTTGAAAGCAAAAGGCAGAAAAATTTCCGGAGAATAGAGAATTTCATTCCGGTCAGCCAGCAGGCGGGCGGCGAGCATGCTCCCCCCCTGATCCGGATACAACATCGTTACTGCCACCATTTCGAGCAGACTTCCGGTGGATACACAGGCCGCGGCTTCCAGTGGCGGACGTTTTTCCGGGAGCGAAAGAAATGTCTGCGCCGCTTCAAAAATGATTTCGGGATCGCGCCGGTTCACTCCGGTAAGCGCCAGCCCCTCCATGGCCTTGGGAACCGGAACCGGAGAGCCGGAAATCGCCCGCGTGAACAGACGGCGCGAATCTGAAAATGTCCACTGATAGTTGAGCGTAACCACAAAATACCCTCCGAGCAGCAGTGCCGCCGCCACAACCGCAAGACGGCGACGACCCGAATCGAGTCGGGCCTCCGGCAGCGCCGCCGCCCCGATCCAGCACCAGAAAATCGCTGATAAGATGAAGTTGTAACGATCGGCATAGACTGCGTTGGTAAAGGCTCCGCTGGTCAGCACCGGCAGGGACGTACCGAGATAGGCGAGCAGGAAACCGAAACTGATACGGCGGGGTAGTCGACCGCGAAATGTTATCCACAACGCGAGGCCGGCGATCAATATTCCGGGCAGCAGCAGCCACAATAATTGAGCCGGTGCCGGACGCGGCTGAATCGGATTGAGGCTGAGCGGAAACAGGCTGTCTCCGAGGTAGCGAAACAGATTGATCAGCGCTTCGGCAACCGGTAGACGCTGATGGCTACCGAGTTCCCGGAAGGTCGTCAGCGTCACCATGGTTGCGGCCGCGATTCCCGTTAAGAGCGAGGGGAGCGCCGCCCGCAGCGCCACCCGCAAATTCCGGCGTCTGAGGACCAGCGAGGTCACCAGCATCACGCCGGGAAGCGGCAGCGCCCATGGTTTGAATAAGACGGCGATCGGAGTGAGCAGCGCCGATCGCCATCCCCATCTCCCCCGGCGAACTTCGTTGAGAAACAGATAAAAAGCGGCGAAAGCAAAAAAACCGCTGGCCAATCCTTTACGTTCGGATATCCAGCAGATACTCTCGCATTTGGCCGGATTCCAGCTCCAGAGCAGCGTCAGCAGCAGCGAACTCCAGAGCGGAATATGTAAGCGACGCATGATCAGGAAGAGCAGCAGGGCGCATCCGCCGAAAAAAAGCAGATTGACCGCATGATAACCAACCGGATTATCTCCCCAGCAGGCGTGATCCACCATCAACGACACCGTGGTCAGCGGCGTGTAGACCGACTGCAGATTGGAAGTGAAGGCAAAAGAGAGATTTGCCGGGGTCAGAGCGATGCGGGGATTGGCGGTGACGAACGGGCCGTCATCCCATTCCGGAAGGAAGCCGAATCCGAGGGAGGAAAGATAAGGAACCAGTGCCAGTAACACGACCAGCACCGGAACGTATGACTCTGTCTTCCTGCACCACATTTCACTGGTGAATGTCGATCACCTGACCACCGAAGAGATCGGCGGTCTCCCGGATGTAAGGATCATTGAGCGCTTCGCGGAGCGCTGCCGGATTTTCGTTGGCGATACTGCGGCGCGCGCGACCGGAGACAGGCACCTCCAGCGGTTCCGCCGGGCGATCACCGGTTGTGGCGGCAACGGTAGCCGCCGGCATCACCGGCTCCGGATTTTCCCCATCATCGAGGTCATCCGTGACCGCGATCGCTTCAAGCTCCGGTTCCGGTATACTGGGCGTTTCTTCCGCCGGCCGGGGCGGCTCCTGCGCGGGAATTGGCTCTGGCGGTTGCGCAGGAAACTCCGGTGCCCGGCTGGTTTCCTCAGTCGGCCGGGCGGGTTCATCGGCGGCGGGGGCAGGGGAGGCTGTCGCCGCGGGGGCGGAGACGAATACTATCTGCGTCGGCTGCACTGGAGGGGTCTCATTCAAAAATTTCAGCTCTCCCGCCTCTCTCAATTGATTGAGTCTGGCCAGCAAGGCATCCAGTCTGACCGCATGCGCTTCACGCATCGCCTTGAGAATCACCGTTTAAAGATAGATCTGCTTATTAAGTGCATCGTGGAGCAGCCGTCCGGCCGGGGAGAGCGTTTCCAGCATGATCTGCACATTTTCCGGCGCGGTAATCGCCGCCAGTTTCCGGTAACGGGCAATGCCGTCGGGCCCTTCACCGATGAGTTCCGAAGGATCATCGATCAGCGTTACCAGTTGTACCGCCCGCAACGCCGACAGCATGTCATCATAAAGCGTTTCCAAATTTTTGCCCCGGGCGGCAAGAGAACCGATCACTTCCACCGCCTTGCCGGGCTGATTGCCGAGCATGGCAACCAGCAGCAGGTCAAGATCGCGGCGGTCGGTCAGCCCGAAAAGTGACAATACCTGCTCGCCGGTGATCGCCGCGGCATCCCCGCCGGCGAAAAAAGCGATCATCTGATCGAGCAACGACTGCGCATCCCGCATGCCGCCGTCAGCGGCGCGGGCAATTGCATCAATTGCCTCTGGATTGATCGCGACCTTTTCCGTATCGGCGATCAAACGGAGGCGTTCGGCGATCAACCCGGTGGCGATGGGCAACAGGTCGAAACGTTGACAGCGGGAGATGATCGTCGGCAACACCTGATGAACTTCCGTCGTGGCAAAAATAAATTTTACGTGCGACGGCGGTTCCTCCACCGTTTTGAGAAGCACATTCCAGGCTGCCTTGGAGAGCATGTGGACTTCGTCTATGATATAAATCTTGTAACGACCTCCCACCGGGCGGGTCAGCACATCGTCGGCAAGTTCGCGCATATCAGTGGTGGAATTACGGCTTGCCGCGTCGACCTCCAGCAGATCCAGACTTCGTTCCGCGGCGATATCCAGGCAGCTGGCGCACTGACAACAGGGTTCTCCATTCTGCGGGTCAAGGCAGTTGAGCGCTTTGCCGAATATCCGCGCCAGCGTGGTTTTGCAGACGCCGCGCGGTCCGACAAAAAGATAGGCGTGTGCCGTGCGTCCGGAAATTATCGCATTGCGCAATGTCCTGACCACATGCTCCTGACCCACCACGTCACTGAAACGCTGCGGCCGCCATTTACGTGCGATTACCTGGTATTCCGCCATCAGCCCTCCTCCAGCGCCCGGCGCTGCAGGGAGAATATCTGTTTTAAACCGAACTCCGCAAGATCGAGCATTTCATTGAGCTGGGAACGGGAAAAACTCCGTCCTTCGGCAGTACCCTGGACTTCGACCAATTTTCCCGACTCCGTCATCACCACATTCATATCCACCTCGGCGGCGGAGTCCTCCGCATAGCAGAGGTCGAGCATCGCTTCGCCGTTGACGATCCCGACGCTGACCGCGGCGACCAGTTCCCGGAATGGATTGGTCGGCAACGGCAGGCGACGGCAGGCGAGCGCAAGCGCCAGCGCTCCGCCGGAAATCGACGCGCACCGGGTGCCGCCGTCGGCATCGATGACATCACAGTCGATCGTGATGGTGTTCTCTCCCAGCGCCGGAAGGTCGGTGGTCATTCGCAGCGAACGTCCGATCAGTCGCTGAATCTCCACCGTTCGCCCTCCCTGTTTTCCGGCGGCGGCTTCCCGTTTCGTCCGTTCACCGGTGGCGGAGGGAAGCATCCCGTATTCGGCGGTAATCCAGCCGCCGGGTACTTTCTGAGTTTTCATCCACGGCGGCAACTTCGCTTCGATGGTGGCGGCGGTGATGACACGGGTGTTTCCGCAGGCGACCAACACCGAACCGGCGGGATGAGAGAGGAAATTTCTGGTGAATACCCAGGGGCGCAGTTCGTCATTGGCCCGATTGTCGATTCTCATGATTATTCAGTTCCATTTTTCCGGCGTTCGGCCGGTTGTTCCTCAGCTATGCAGAAAAGAGCCGCCGGAAGAGATTACCCGTGGCCTGTCAGAGGATCGCGTAGGGCTGCTTGGTTCCCCACCTGACCCGGTTGGCGCTTCTGACAACACACGGGGTCCCTCCCGGCGGCAAAAGTTCGTTATTTGAATAATTTAGCTCATTTTGTGGAAAATTTCAAGCAGCATTCCCAACTCTTTGCACAGATTTTTCCGCTCGACCACCCGGTCGATCAATCCCTTTTCCAACAGAAATTCCGCCGTCTGAAAACCTTCGGGAAGTTTCGCATTGGTCGTCTCCTGGATCACCCGCGGACCGGCAAAGCCGATCATCGCTCCGGGTTCGGCGATAATTACATCCCCGACGGTGGCGAAACTGGCGCTTACTCCACCATAAGTGGGATGCGTGAGAATCGAAAAATAGGGCAGCTGTGCCTCGGCGTGACGCTCCAGCGCTCCGCAGGTCTTCGCCATCTGCATCAGGCTGAGTATTCCTTCCTGCATTCTGGCCCCGCCGGAGGCGGATACGATCACCACCGGCAGTTTGTTCTCGGTGCAGTATTCGATCATCCTGACCAGTTTCTCCCCGACCACCGATCCCATGGAGGCTCCCATGAAGCGGAAATCCATCACCCCGAGGCCGAATGGAACGCCATTGAGAGTGGCTTTACCGCAGACGACGGCTTCATTGAGACCGGTTTTGGCCTCGCAGTCGCGCAAACGCGAAGGGTAGGGTTTGGAATCGGTGAAACCGAGCACATCGCACGAACGAAGGTTTCGATCGAACTCCTCAAAGGTTCCCGCATCAGTCAGAAGCGCAATTCTCGCCTGGGCCGTCATCGGCAGATGATTGGTGCAATGCCAGCACACCTGCAGGTTGTCGGTGAGGCGGTCGGTGTAGAGCGTCTGTCCGCAACGGGGGCATTTCACCCAGGAGCCGTCGGGAATAACCATTTTGCCGTGTTTTCCCGGCATCTTCAAGGTGGAATATTTACCACTGCTGAATAACGACATCGCTTCAATCCTGAATCATGTTTTTTAAATTGCTGACTTATAATATAACCCGTTTCGATCGTTTTTACAACCCCGTTCCGGGGGAGCGATCGACCGCGCGATCACCGCACCAGGCGGGAGATCGCCTTGAAGGCGGGATGAGCGGCGTCCCCGAGCAGGGCAAAGAGTAACGCTTCCGCGCTCAGTACCGTGGCTCCGGCGCTCCGGGCATGGGCGAGCGCCAGTTCGCGGTCAGCCGGTTTCCGGCTGGTTGTGGCATCGGCGGCGAGCATGACATTGAAGCCACGTTCCAGGGCGTGGCATACGCTCTGCAGCACACAGACATGCGCTTCAATACCGCAGAAAATCAGATTACCGGCACCGGTTTTTTCGAGTGCCTCGGTAAAATCGGCGGCAACGAAAGCGGAAAAACCGCTCTTTTCAATCACGGGCGTTGCCGGCGGCAGCAGTTCGGCGATCTCCGGCAGGGTGTGGCCGAGCCCTTTCGGATATTGTTCACAGGCGATAACCCGGATACCGAGTTCGGCAGCGCCGCGCAGCAGCAGTGATATCCGTCCCGCAGTCGCGGCGAAGTCGAACATCGCCGGAGCCAGACGTTCCTGAACATCAATCAATACCAGCACACTATCGGCGGGGGAGGGGGTAATGGACATTGTCTTAATTCTCCAATGGAAGAGATGAACAATCAGAGCGACGCTGAAAACGTGACGGTTCATGCGGAAAACAGACTCAATCATCCTGTTCTGTCTATTTCCCGAAACCGCCCGGACCCTCCATCCGTTTCCGGAGGATCCGGGTATAAACAACGCTGCCGGAACGGAACTATTCGCCGATGATCTTGATCAGCACCCGCTTGTCCCGCATGCCGTCGAATTCACCGTAGAAGATCTGTTCCCAGGGCCCGAAGTCGAGTTTCCCGCGGGTGACCGCCACCACCACCTCCCGTCCCATGAGCTGACGTTTGAGATGGGCGTCGGCATTGTCTTCAAAACCGTTGTGGGAATACTGCGAATGGGGTTTCTCCGGAGCCAGCCGTTCGAGAAACAACTCAAAATCGCTGTGAAGCCCCGGTTCGTCGTCGTTGATGAACACCGAGGCGGTGATATGCATGGCATTGCACAGCACCAGCCCCTCGCTGATACCCGACTCCCGGAGCGCCGCCTCCACCTGGGAGGTGATGTTGACGTAGCCGCGCCGCCGGGGCAGATGCATGACCAGTTCGCGACGAAAACTCTTCATTTCAGGTTCGCCTTCCGGATCCGTTCGGCAACTGCCGTTTCATAAGCGTCGAAATCGTCGATCATCACCGTCGCCGCACCGCTGCGAATGGCGGCTTCGGCCACCCGGCGGGCCACCCGGGGCACCACCCGCGGATCGAACGGCTTGGGAATAACCATCTCCAGCTTGAGTTTGCCGGTTTCCGCAAAAAGTCCGCGGGCGGCGTCGGCCGGATAGGCTGCCGACAGCTCGGCAATAATTTCCGGAGGTGCCGGTTCCGCAGCCAGTTCCGCGAGCGCTTCGGCAGCAGCCAGTTTCATCGCTTCATTGATATCCGAGGCGACCACGTCGAGCGCACCCCGGAAAATTCCGGGAAATCCGAGCACATTGTTGATCTGGTTCGGAAAATCGCTGCGTCCGGTGCCGACGACGGCGGCTCCGGCTGCCAGTGCCGCGTCGGGATAGATTTCCGGAACCGGATTGGCCATTGCGAAAATGATCGGATCCCGGCCCATGGAACGAACCATTTCCTGGCTCACACAATCCGGCGCCGAGAAGCCGAGAAAGATATCCGCCCCCTTCATCGCATCGGCGAGTGTCCGGCATTCGGTATCGCGGGCAAATTCGCGTTTCTGGGCATTGAGATCAGTGCGTCCGCTGTGGATGACCCCGCGGGAATCGCACATGATGATGTTCTCCCGGCGGGCTCCGGCGGTGATGTAGAAACGGGTGCAGGCGACGCCGGCGGCTCCGGCTCCGTTGACAACAAAACGGCACTCCTCGATCTTTTTACCGAGCAGTTTAAGCGCATTGAGGATCGCGGCCAGCGAGATAATGGCGGTGCCGTGCTGATCATCGTGAAAAACCGGGATATTCATCGTTTTCTTGAGTTCGCTCTCGACCTGGAAACAGGCCGGTGCGGCAATATCCTCGAGGTTGATTCCACCGAATGAAGGCTCAAGACGACGAACAGTTTCGATCAGTTTGGCCGCATCGGTTCTGCCGTCGTCGGTGAAGACTCCGCCGAGGCAGACCGGGAACGCGTCGATATCTGCGAAGTGCTTGAAAAGCACCGCTTTGCCTTCCATCACCGGCAATCCGGCTTCCGGCCCGATGTTGCCGAGACCAAGTACCGCGGTGCCGTCGCTGACCACCGCGACGAGATTGCGCCGGGCAGTGTATTTCCAGACGTCGGTCGGATGGTTTTTGATCTCCAGACAGGGCAGGGCGACGCCCGGAGTGTAGGCGCAGGAGAGATCGTCCCCGGTCACACACGGTTTGGTCGGAACTACGGTGATTTTACCGGGACGTCCCTGGGAATGATAGGCGAGTGCGCGCTGTTTGAACTCATCCTTGTTCATGGTTGGTCATGCTCCTTTCTGCCCTGCGCAAGGGATGTGGATGATCAGTTTGTATATGCCCAGTCGATCAATTTCCGGCAGAAGCGGTCCCGGTCGGTACTGCGCTTGAAGCCGGTGACACACCCGATGATCCGGCGGTTGTTGCGCAATACGCTGAAGGTCAGGCAGCTGCCGGCGGCCCGGAAATATCCGGTTTTCAAACCGTCAACGCCCGGGTAGCGGGTTGGATTGATCAACCGGTTGGTGTTGGTGAAAATCGTTTTTTTGTCGCCTTCGCGGATGGAGGCTGCCCGGGTGGAGAGCCATTCCATCAGAACGGGATATTCGAGCAGACGTTCGCCGAGGATGACCATATCGCGGGCCGAACCGACCGAATCTCCCCGTTTGGGATCGGTGAGACCGCAGGGATTGATGAAATGGGTCGCCGTCAAACCGAGTTCAGCGGCCCGCTGATTCATGCGTTCGACAAAAACCGGCACGCTGCCGCCGATAAATTCGGCGATCATCGTTGCGGCGTCGTTGGCGCTTTTGATCGCGGTTCCCTTGAGCAGATCGGAAAGCGGAAAAGTCTCCTTGGGATCGAGATAAAGAACTCCGGTTCGTGGAACGTCCCGGGCCGTCTGGGTGATGCGTACCGGAGTGGAGAGGTCGATGGAGTAGTGGCGTTCGAGCTCTTCAAAGGTGAGCAGCATCGTCATCATCTTGACCATGGAGGCCAGTTTGACCGGCTTGTCGGAATCTTTTTCCCAGAGGACCCGGCGGGTGTTCATATCGACGACAATCCCGGTGACGGCGCCGGAACTGCCCGGCACCAGACTCGACGGCAGATCGCCGTGTCTGGCCTGGGAGAAGTCCAGCGGTTTCCCGAAAGCGGGATTGGTCGAAGGCTGACGGTAGCGGAGTTTGACTTCAGCCGGCGGCGGAGTTTTCTCTTCCTGATTTTCCGGTTCGCCGCCGCCGCCAAAAAGCCGGCTCCAGAAACCGGGTTTTTCCGCTTGGGGTTCCGGTTCAGTTGACGGCGGAGCGGCAGCGTCGTCCGGCGTTACCGAGCTTTCCTGTCCGGGCGAGTCACCGCCGGAATGGGGTTGTTCAGGAAAGATCGAACTCAGAATTACCGTGTGCACAAGCACTATCGCCCCGAAAATGACGAATAAAATCGTCAATCTGCTTTTGCGCGCCTGCTCCATAATCCGCTTTCCCCGTCGCCTCAATTGTCCGTTTGCGGCGGTTCGGGATGGGCGCCGAGTATGACTGCCCGGTTCAGGGCGGAGATCAGCGCCGCGATCGCAGCGCGGTCAATGTTGGAGTGTTCGCCGGCACCGTAGACCAGCACCGGGTTGTCCGGCGAACAGCGCAGACCGACGAAAGCCATCGCCCGCGCGTCGGCATCCTTGCCGAGTGAACGTTCGGAGAAATCCTCCAGTTTGAAGAACGGCATCAAACCGGAATTTTTCAGCGCATGAACCACCGCCGAGAGCGGACCGTTGCCCTGACCGTCAAGCTCGTAGCGTTTGTCGCGGATGTACCACGTGAAACTGGAACCGGAACGGTCGCCGACGGAGGCGCGCTGATAATTTTCCATCCGATACACGCCGGAATGGTTGACGAACTTTTCATAGAAGATCCGCCGCAGATCCTCGGAATTCATTTCTCCGCCGTTGGCATCGACATATTCCTGAGCCATGCGACCGATTTCCGGGTGCATCGATTTGGGAGGATAGATGCCGAATTCGTTTTCGAGTACGTAAACCACTCCTCCCTTGCCGGACTGGCTGTTGATGCGGATCAGTCGTTCGTACTGGCGTCCGAGGTCGGCGGGATCGAGGTGCAGATAGGGCATTTTCCATCCCTGGTGGAAAAATTCGCTGATCTCCTTGCGTTTTTCCAATCCCTTGCGGATGGCGTCCTGGTGCGAACCGCTGAAGGCGGTGAAGACCAGCGCTCCCGCATAGGGATGGCGGGGATGAACCTCGATGCCGGAATTACGTTCGACAATCCGGACGATTTCCGGCATATTCGAAAAATCGAG
>CAKUKT010000069.1 GCA_934663655.1 uncultured Victivallaceae bacterium | reverse complement strand
GGCAGAATCGACGGACACTGCATCACATCCTTGCTGGTGATGTAGTCCGCCCAGATGTCCGCCCACATCTTCCACAAGTTCTTCCAGTAGGAGGTAACCGGAATTTTGCTCCGGTAGTCCTGATTGTACTGCATCATTGCCAGCCCGATCTGCTTCTGTCTCGAAACACAGTTGGAGGTTTTCGCACTCTCGCGCGCTTTGGAGAGCGCCGGCATCAGCATCGCCGCCAATATCGCGATGATCGCAATCACCACCAGAAGTTCGATCAGCGTAAAACGGATCCCCCGGTGCGGACGACGACCCCCGGACGGCGGGGCGACGACAAGAAACGTAGTGTTAATCCTCTCCATCTTCTGCCTCCTTTATTAATGAACCATGTTTATTGCGATTGCTTTCCGGGAACATCTTCAGATCTCCTCGCGCAGATCCAGCAGCGGCATTTCAAAGCGTTCAAAACGTTTCAGTTCGGCGCGGTCGGCCAGTTCGGCGGCCAGTTCGCCGCCGCCGGTGTTGAAGGGGCGGATCCCGTCGGCGCCGTCGGCAAGAAAACGGAGATAAAGCGCCTTGAACATCGGCACCGAGAGAGAACGGCGTTCGATTTTCACCAATCCCTTCTCCTCTTCCGGCGTCGGATCGCCGCCGAAAATCGTCGCCTCCACCCGGGGAAACACCCGTACCGGCCGCGGAGATTTCGCCGCCATTTCGACGAACGGGCGCAGCGGGAAATATTTCTCACTGCCGACCGCGTAGATTCCCGGGGAGATGAGATCGACCAGCCCCTGTTCAAGAATCCGGTCGAGATCGAGACCGTGCAGGCGGTAGTCTTTCCAGTCGAAATTGATCTCCAGCTGAATCGCGGGATCGACCGCATCGATGGCGGCCCGGACGTTTTTGAGGTGCTCAAGCATGATGTCGCACTGGATCTCCTGCCACTTGTCGTCGCGGAAGTTCGCCGGAGAAAACGCGCCGTGCCGCCGGATATATTCATCGATCAACGGCCGGTCACACCCGAAAAAGGGCGGGTGGCGCAGAAATTCGATCGTAACCGCGTCCGGATGACGGGCGGCGATCTCCCGGATCATCTCCAGATAAAATTCCCTTACCTCCGGAAATGCGTAACTCGGCTTCTCGTAGTTAAGTACCTTCCCGTCGGCGCCGCACATGTAAAATTCCGGATGGTCGATAAAGAACTGCGCATTCATCGACGAATTGGTGGCGTTGCGGTAGTAGGCCCCGGCCCGCTGGGTGAAGGAGAGCCTGACTTTCCGCTCCCGGGCGTATTCACTGAGGATTTTCAATGGATCACCGCCGTCGGCGAGCAGCTTCTCCAGCCGTTCGGCGGCGACCCGGTCGCCATCGCGCCAGAACTTCACCTCCCGCTGACCGCCGAACGGGGTCGCCACCTGCGAGGGATAGTTAACCGCGGTCGTCCCGACACACCAGTCGTAACCGAAGGCGCCGGAGCGTTCGCACACTTCAATACGTTCGCGCAGGGATTCGGGCGTCACCTCTCCGAAGTAAAAATCGCTGTAGCCGTCACCGTGCAGAATCACCGCCGGATGCACCTCCGGTGGAGCACGGTAGATCGCCAGCGTCCCGTTATCGATCGGCGAAAATCTCAACGTTCCCGCCGCCGCGCCCCGGTCGAGAGCTTCCAGAGTAACCTTCTGCCCGACCTCGAACTCCCCCGCGCCGATGAACTCTTCACCGTACACCCCTTCCACGGGATCGGCGGGATGCCACCGGCTCAATGCCGCCGTCCGGTCGATTCCCGGAGCCTCCACCCGGAACCGTCCGGCGCCTTTCAACTCAAGGTAGAGCGCATAACTGCCGGCGGCAGGTACGGGATATTCCAGCCGGGCCCCAGCGGCATCGGCGGCAAGAAGCTGCGGCCCCGCCGCGGAGGAAAGCGCAGTGAATCCGGCCGCGTCACGGGGTCGAACCGCCACATCCGCGGGATTGAAACGTAACGAACGCCGCGCCACCGACGGATGTGCCACCCCGGCCTCGGAGAGTTCGAGCCGCAGCGTGATCACCCCGGACGGAAGATCGCGCGGATTGAGTTCAAGCTGATTTTCGCGCTTCAGCTGCGAAAACGGAGCGCTCCACAACGGTTCGTCAACTCCGTCGACCCGGATTGTCGCAACCCCCTCGACCCCGGCGGGATCGAGGGGAAAGACGAAAAAAACCGGGATTCCCGCTCCGGCACTGAGCGGAGCATGAAATTTCTTCACCGAGAGCCGCGCCGCCGGAAACACCTTGATCGCGCGATCAAGCCGCGGAGTTCCATACACATAATAATTCTTCTCCCACGGCACGAAAATCCGGAAATAACGCCCGGAAAAGGGTCCGGAGAGGGTAATTTGCGCATAGATTTTCCCGCCGTCGTCGCGGTAAAGCAGCGTCGAAACTTGCGGTTTCGTTTCGGTGAAATGTTGATTGTCTTCGCTGGAAAAGACCCGGGCATTCTCCAGTCCGGTCTCCATTTCCGGCCGGGACTCCTGCATTTTGACCAGGGTTATTACGATTTTTCCAAGTGTCGCCGGTTCGGAGAGGGAAAAACCGACGCTGCGGTGCTTCCACGGCCAGCCGAGCTGCGCGGTGCCGCCTTCGGCAGCAAAGGGTTCCGTTGCCACATCGGCGTCATTCACATGATCGCGATAGCCGAACCCCTGAACCGGCAGCGCGCCCTTCGCCCAGTCGGGATCGAGCGAAGAGAGCAGCGGCAATTTTGCGACCTCCGCGGCATGATCGCTGAAAACCTTGACATCCCTGAAGGCGGAGGCGAATCCGAACACATACCCAGGCTGCTCCCGCGGCACATAAAACTGCCAGTATCTGGCCTTCGGCAGCCCGGTCACCGTCACCGTTTCCGTCGCCGCGCCCTCCGTTTCCCCCTTTTCGATCTGGATGACCGCCTCCTCAACCCGGCTCAGCGCGGCGGGATCATCCCCGGCCCAGACCTGCATCGCCCCGGCACCGGAATCATTCACGGGATCGCCGGCCGTCAGCTTGATCAGCGGCAGCACCACCCGGGTTGGCCGGACCGAAGCTCCGAGATCGAGCGCCAGCGCCCGGTTCTTCATCGGGAACGCCATGCGCACCGCCCGCTGGTAACCCGGCGCCGGGAACGCCGAGAAGTCCGCCGCGGGATTGTCGTGCCAGGTTACGAAAGCCTCCTGACGGGTCTCGGCAGTTGCCGCAGTCGTGACGAGCAGTGCCAGAGAACCGAATATCGACAATGCTTTTTTCATCGCTACCTCCTACACGATGTGCCTGTCGGCAGGTTGAAGATCAACTGATGCATTTTGCGAAATTTCACTTTTTACAGTAAATATTATAACATAAATTTTTTAATTTGTTTGCTTTTTTACCGGTAAAGGGGTATAATAAAGCGAAAAAAGGTGTAATTTTTTAAGGTCAAGGTTTAAAGTTTATGCTCCTGACGCCGGTGGAGAACAATCATGCGGAAGCCGATGTGCTGTCGGCAGTGAGAATGTTGCTCTTTACTCCGGATCTGCCGGATAAGCTCCGGATCACGGGGGTGACACGGGAATACACCTCCGCTCACCTGCCGCACCACCACGAACTTTTTGAAATCCGCCTGCTCTTTGACTACGAACAGACCCGGCGCGGCGAATACGAGGAACTGCGCGAACTGCGTCTCACCCCGCCGGGAGTGGTGCATCCGGGTCTGCGTCCCAACGAGATCGCCGCACACATCACGATCCGTTTCGATGTCGATTCCCTCTATTACGTGCGGGACAACCGGATTCTGGAACTGCCGCTGCACCGGGAGCTTGAATATTACGGCATCAGTCTCGACAATCTGCTGGCGGTACTCAACGCCTGCTGCCGGGGAGAGGAAACCGATATCGATCATCTGCGTTTCATCATCGGCGGTCTGATTTCGGCGCTGTCGCTCTTCATGCGGCGCGGCGAATACCGGATGCTCAGCCGCCCGGTCGCGAAAATCTGCGAATACATTCACGAAAATTTCTCCCGCGGCGACCTGTCGATCGCGGAAATCGCCGCGGCGGTGGAACTGTCGCCCAACTACCTGCAGAAGGTGTTCCGCCGGGAACAGGGGTGCACACCGCGGGAATACCTGATCAATCTCCGGCTCAACACCGCCCGGCGGCTGCTGCTGCGTCATGCCGGTCGGATCAAGGAGATCGCGGCGATGTGCGGCTGGAATTGTCCCCATTACTTCGCCAATTGTTACCGGCGCCGTTTCGGCCATTATCCCTCGCAGGAGTGAAGTAATCGGCGTTTACAACCGGAAGAGGGGTTGCTTTTCAGCGCCGGAAAGTATATATTCTTTTGGCGTTACCTTATCGGAGCTGATCTCCGGTGCAACGTCGGGGTGGTGCGAGACAACAAACTCAAGAAACGGAGAAAGAAATGATTAAAACTATTGCGACGCTGTTCATCGCGGCTGCAGCGATGGCGGTGATGACCGGTTGTTCGGTGGTTGAAAAAGCCGATCCGGCGGCCTTCAACGGCCAGAAGGTCACGACAGCCGGTACGCCGGTGTGCCATATCAGTGCCTGTACTACCGGACTTTATTTCCTGTGGTTCCCGCTGATCACCGGTTCCGACACCAATCCCGGTTTTCCCACCTTCCTCAAGGACACGGTCAATCCCAACTGCCTGTCGGAAATGATCACCTCCCGGAGCAATGAGGCGGGCGGCAAACAGGTTGTCGACCTTGTAACGAGAAGTTCGAGTTCCGGGTTCCTCTTCAGCATCCGTACTGCCCATGCGTCCGGCACTGCGGTGAAATGAGCCGAACTGTTTAAAACCTGTACAAGGAAGGCAAATCATGACTAAATTCATGTTCACTTTGATGGCGGCGGGGTTCGTCGCTCTCTTCAGCGGCTGCGCTTCGGTCTCCGAGGCTCCCGCTGAGATGCTGCATTCGCAGAAAATCGGTCCCGGGCAGACGGTCGCCCATCTGGAGGCCACCAACTGGGGTATCTATCTTTTCAGCATCCCGTTGCTCACCGGATCGGTTGAAGAGCCCGGCAAGATTGTGGTCTTTCAGGACACCGTCAACGCCGGCAGTGTTGTTTCGCTGTTAACCGCCAAGAGCAAGGAACTCAATGCCACGGGAACCTACAATATCGTTTCTATGACGATGCCGATGCCTTTCATGTTCGGCATTCGCGAAACCAGCGTTTCCGCCAACGTAGTGAAATAAACACAACCAACAGCGCAATGCTGCGAAGTTCCGCATGCCCCGAAAACCGCCGGACGAATTTTCGCCCGGCGGTTTTTTCACCGCCGCTTCCGGGAACGGCGCTTGCGAAAGAATGGGCGCTGCGATATATTATTATTTCAGAACCGGATCGCGGTTACTGACAACAGGTCAACAGGGTCTTCAGCAATGACGATGATTTGGAAACAGCTGCTTTCACCGCAGCGGCTCGGGAAGAGTGAGGCCGAGGCGATCTCTCCGGAACGTTCTCCGTTTCAGCAGGATTTCGACCGGATTGTGTTTTCGGGTGCGTTCCGCCGGCTCCAGGACAAGACGCAGGTGTTTCCGCTGGTTCGCGCCGATTATGTGCGAACCCGGCTTACCCACAGTATTGAAACCAGTTCGATTGCGCGTTCGCTCGGTACCGCGGCGGGGGGGTTCATCTGCCGCAGTTTTGACACCGGCGGCGCCCATCCCAGCGACGTGGGAGCGGTGGTGGCTGCGGCGGCGCTGGCGCATGACATCGGCAATCCTCCGCTCGGCCACGCCGGAGAGGAGGCGATCCGGCACTGGTTCACAACTTCGGCGACCGGCAGACGAATGGAGAAGGAAATCTCCACGGAGGTTTCCGGCGATATTGCCAATTATGAAGGCAACGCCCAGGGGTTCCGGGTGTTGACGCGCCTGGAGATGCCGGAGCGGCGGGGAGGCATGCAGCTGTGTTGCGCTACGCTCGGCGCGTTTACCAAATACCCCTCGACCTCGACGGCCGGACAGCGCGCCCCGGGGGTCGCGGGGAAGAAGTTCGGTATTTTCCACTCCGAGCGCGAACTCTTTTCCGAAGTTGCGGAACGTTGCGGATTGATTGCCGTCAGTGAGAGTTCCTGGTGTCGTCATCCGCTGGCCTGGCTGGTTGAAGCTGCCGACGATATCGCCTACCTCACCGTGGACTTCGAGGATGGTCAGCGGCTCGGCCTCATCGACTACGCGGAGATCGAACGGTTGTTTCTGCAACTCATCGACTCCGCGCGCAGCCGCGAATATCTCCGCCGTCTGGATTCCCCTACCCGGAAGACTGAATTCATGCGCGCCAAAGTGATCGGACGGCTGATCGAGGAGGTAAGTGAGGTGTTCCGGAACCGTCATGACGAAATCATCCGCGGCACCCTGCAGAAACCGCTGATCGAATACACCGACTGCCGCGACGTGCTCGCCGAGATCCGGACGCGCAGTGTCTCGGGCATCTACAACCACCGGCGGGTGGCGGAGGTGATCGGGGCGGGCTTCGAGATGGTTTCGGGGATGCTCGACATCTTTGTGCCGTGTGTAAACGAGCTTGCCGCCGAACGCTCCGGCGGACCGGCGGCCAGTTACCGCAGCCGGCGGATTGGAGCGATTCTCCCGGAATCGGTCCTCGCCGACACCCCGGAATGGCGTTCCGATCCGGGGCTCCGGCTGATGCGGGTGCTCGATTACATTTCGGGAATGACCGACGGCTACGCGGTATCGCTTTTCCAGAAACTTAAAGGCATCTCATTGTGATGATCAATTCTCTCCATAAATTTTTCTCCGGACGCGGCCGCAGAAAGTACCTGGCCGAACTGCGTTCGATCCGCCACACCGAGGATGATCTGCTCTCCCCTCGCGAAAAGGATGAATTTGACGCGGTGATTTCCCGGCTTGCCGCCGCACCGGCGGGAGAGGCGGCCGCGGCGACCGCGGCGGCGCAACGGGAGTTCGGCAATCTGCCGGTGGCCGCCCGTTACAACTGGCTGCGCAACCTGCTCGATCTGCTGGTGGTGGTGGGAGCGGTGGCGTTCGGACTGCGGGGGCTCTTTTTTCAGCCGTTCCGGATTCCGACCAGTTCGATGCAGCCGACGCTCTACGGCGTCCACTACCGGGAAAAGGATTCCTTCGCCACGGGGGAACTCCCCGGACCGCTGATGGCGCTGCTCTACTCCGCCCGCAAAGCCGAACTCAAAGCTCCGGCGGACGGCAGGATTGATCCGGAAAGCATCCGCCGGGTGTCGGGGTTGTCGGCGACCACCGCCTTCACTATCGGCGGCGCGGAGTGCCGCCTGCCCGGCGAACCGCGCAAGGTGGTGGAATATTCCGGCATCGATCCTGCCCACCACTACCGGCGGGGGGAAACCATTGCCGACGGCTACCTGAGTCTCGGCGACCACCTCTTTGTCGAACGCTTTTCACTCTACCTGCGGGAACCGAAACGCGGCGATGTGACGGTTTTCAACACCGACGGGCTGCTGGTCGACGGAGTCCGGCTGGCTGATTCGAGCGGCTACTACTATAACAAACGGCTGGTCGGACTTCCCGGCGACACGCTGAAAATCATCGACAACCAGCTCTACGTCCGCCCGGCGGGGGAGAAGGATTTCCGGCGGATTCAGGATCTCGATCCCCGGTTTGAAAAGCTTTACAGCGGCCAGGGCGGTTATCAGGGACATCTTTCGGGAATGGGGAATGCCGAGATCGCTTCCGGCGGAGAGTACACGGTGCCGGAAGAGAGCTATTTCATGTTGGGGGACAACTCCCGTTTCAGTCTTGACAGTCGATTTTTCGGAGCCGTGCCCCGTCGCAACCTGGTCGGGCGGGCCTGGCTGGTTTTCTGGCCGTTCAGCCGCCGGGCGGGGATCGCCGATTCCGCTCCGGCGCTGCCGGAGCCGACCGGAGAGGCGGTGCGCGGCACCTACCCGGTGATGTACCGGCAGTAGCAGCAGCGCCCCCGAACCGGCACGAACCGTAACCCGGCGATACCGGATGGTGCGGCGCCGGAGAGCGCGGCTTCATCACTGTAAATTCAATCAATGGAATCAGTATGATCAACTCTGATGCGAAAATTTTCATTGCCGGCCATCGCGGCATGGTGGGCAGCGCGGTGATGCGGCGGTTTGCCGCCATGGGATGCCGGAACCTGCTGGTGCGTACCCACGCGGAACTGGACCTGCGTTCCCAGGCGGCTACGCGGGAGTTCTTTGAACGCGAAAAACCCGAGTATGTGATTCTGGCGGCGGCGCGGGTGGGCGGGATTCTCGCCAATCGGGATCATCCGGCGGAATTTCTGCTCGAAAACCTGGAAATCCAGAACAATGTGATCGGAGAATCCTGTCGCAGCGGAGTGAAAAAACTCTGCTTTCTCGGGAGCAGCTGCATCTATCCGTGCGAATCCCGGCAGCCGATCCGCGAGGAGTATCTGCTTTCCGGGCCGCTGGAACCGACCAACGAAGGTTATGCGCTGGCGAAAATCGCCGGTTATAAACTGTGCTGCTACCTCTCCGGACAGTACGGGTTTGACACGATCAGCCTGATGCCGTGCAACCTCTACGGGACCGGCGACAATTACGATCTTGCCGGCGGCCATGTGTTTCCGGCGCTGATCCGGCGTTTCGTCGAAGCGGTTCGCGCGGGAAGCGACGAGGTGGTACTCTGGGGGAGCGGGGAACCGCTGCGGGAGTTCATGCATGTTGACGATCTGGCGCAGGCGGTATGGTTTTTCATGAATACCCACGACCGTCCGGAAATCATCAATGTCGGAACCGGGCAGGAAATTTCGATCCGGGAACTGGCCGAAAAAATTGCCGCGGCAGCCGGATACCGGGGGAAAATCACCTGGGATCGGACGAAACCGGACGGCATGCGGCGCAAACTGATGGATTCGAGCCGGGCGCATTCACTCGGCTGGTCGCCGCAGATCAGCCTCGACGAGGGGATCGCCAGAACCGTTGCCGAATATGCCGCACTTCCGGTGACGGCGGCGGGAGGCGGTCGATGAAAACGGCCTCGCCGCAGAAAATCCACTTCATCGGCATCGGTGGCGCGGGGGTGGCGCCGCTGGCGGAACTGGCGCTGGGCAACGGAATTTCGGTCAGCGGTTCGGATTGCGAACCCAATGCCAAGAGTGCGGCGCTGGCGGCGCACGGAGCGCGGATTTTCGCGGGCCATGCGACCGGCAATCTCGATCCCGACACCGATCTGGTCGTCTACTCTTCGGCGGTGCCGTCGGACAATCCGGAACGCCGTCGGGCAGCCGTCCTCGGCATTCCGGAGATGCGGCGCGGCGAATATCTCGGGCTGTTTCTGCGCCGTTACCGCCGGGTGGTGGCGGTGTCCGGTTCGCATGGCAAGAGTTCGATCACCACCGCCATCGCCGCCATTCTCCGGGCGGCGGGACTGGAACCCGGATATCTGATCGGCGCGGAGGTCGGCGGGGGGCTGGGATCCTGCGCGCCAGGCCGCGGCAATGATATTTTCGTCACGGAAGTCGATGAATCCGACGGCACCCATACGCTGGTGACCCCTTTTCTCGGTGTGGTTCCCAATGTCGAAACCGATCACAGCTGGAGCGTCGGCGGGGTTGCCGCCCTCTGCGAAAACTTCCGCCGTTTCGGAGAAAAGTGTTCCGAACTAATCTATTATTCCGGGGAAATTTCCGACCGGCTCTTTGCGGACCATCCGGCAGCGCGACGGATAGCCCTGCCGCCGCCGGATTTCCGCTTTGCCGGTCGGGCGGGTTTTCAGGCGCAGAATCTTCGGCTGGCGGTCGAAGCGGTGCGTCGTTTCGGAATTGAAGAGTCGGCGGCGCAGGAACTGGCGGCGCAAGTTCCCGGGGTGGCGCGCCGGATGACCACCCGTTTCGTCGCCGACGGACTTGAAGTGGTGGAGGATTATGCCCACCACCCGACCGAAGTCGCCGCGGCGCTGCGGCTGCTGCGCCTGAACTATCCCGGCCGGCATCTGCGGGTAGTGATTCAACCGCATCGTTTTGCCCGGCTGGAAGCGTTCTTCGATGATTTCGTCTCGGTGCTCAGGAAAGCGGATTCGGTGATAGTTGCCCGGGTGTTCGCGGCCTGGAGCGAAAGCGGTTGTGTTGACGGGGCGGCGCTCGCCGCCGCCTGCGGTGGCGAATACCTCGGCGACGATTGGGAGACCATCGCCCGGCGGCTGTTGGCGACTCCGCGTCCGGGGGTG
>CAKUKT010000068.1 GCA_934663655.1 uncultured Victivallaceae bacterium | reverse complement strand
GCTTCGACGGAATCAGTACCCGGAACGGAACACCGTAGCTCTCCCCGGGTTGATAACGCAGATTGCCGTAGAAATCCCGGGTGAAGCGTTCAAATTCGGCCAGGGAATCGTCATAGGGATGTATGTCCACGCTGTAGGCGAAACGCCCGATTTCATCGGGGAAATTCGCCCGTGCCTTGAAATCGTCGAGCGTCAATGTGTAATCACCGATAATCCGCCGTCCCTCGCGAACTCCCATCAATGACGCGGTCGCCACAAGTTCGGCGCGCGCGAAGCCGGGTACATAGCGGTTGTAGAACTTCTGAAATTCCGGCAGCCGCTTCCGGATATCCAGCCAGCCGCGGGTGCGCGAATTGCGGTCATGAGCGACCAGTCCGAACACATGTCCGAAGTTGCCGGTCGCACTGCTGTTGCCGGTCGGAAACATTCCCGAATGATGACGGTCAATCACCGAGAACACCCCGTCGTCAATCGCCTGAAGCAGCTTCTCAAACACCGCCGGCTTCTCGCGGTGGAAGCATTCCCAGTCCACCCCGCTCCAGAGCTGGCACAGCGTCGACGGCATCGGAATACCCTGCGCGTTGCCGAACGCATAATCCGCCCCCGCCCACGCGGCGAGATCACCATTGCCGGTCGCATCGATGAACACCTTTGCCCGAACCGCAAAAAATCCCGCGTCTCCACATTCCGAAAACACCGCCTCCGTGACCCGGCCGTCGGAGGTTTCCACCGCCGCCAGCCGCACATCCAGCAGAAATTCCACGCCGGATTCGGAAATGATCCGGTCGTAAACCCGTTTCAGTTTCTCGGTGTTGATGAAGCTGAACTCACGATCCAGTTCGCCGGACGGAATTTCCAGCGCATCGAAGATCTCCCGGCAGAAGCGCCCGCCCAGAAACTCAACCCCGTTGCCGACCCCGCAGAAGGCCGGTACCATTCCCGCCGTGCCGAGCCCGCCGAAACAGCCGAGCGCCTCGCCGAGAAACACCCGCGCTCCCGCCCGCGCCGCCGCCACTGCCGCCGCCACCCCGGCGGGTCCGCCGCCGACGACGCAGACATCGACATCATACTCAACCGGAACTTTTCGCTTGAACTCAATAAAATTTCCCATAATTACTCTCCCTGGCGTTTGCTCAGGCAAAAATCCATGCGTGTTCCTCAAGACAGCGTTCGATCCGGGCGCGGTGGTCGGCGGTCAGCATCGATTCCGGTTGAATGCGGCAGCGGCAATCGGCAATCACGCCGAGCCGTTTGAGCGCGTATTTCTCCCCGATCCAGCTGCGACAGCCGTAAACCGCCTCGAAAACCCGGGTAAGTTCCATCTGCACTTCCATTGCACGCTCGTATTCCCCCGCCTCGACGGCGCGAACGATTTCGATCACTCCCGCCGGCGTCAGCGCTCCGATGCCGCAGACCACCCCGTCACACCCCAGAATCAGCGCTTCATCTACCGCCCACTCATTGCCTTCGAAGAGGCTGAAGCCATACCGGTTCCGGAGCCGGAGCAACCGTTTGCGCAGCACCATCTCTCCGGCCGAATTTTTGACTCCGGCGAAACGAGGATGTTCAGCGAGCATTGAAAAATCATTTTCACTCAATGTGATGCCGTTGTTCATCGGTGCATGATAATAGTAGACCGGACGGTCAGCGTGATCCATCACCGTCCGCAGATATTCCACCGGCGGCAGCTGCGACATCCGCACCGGCGGCAGCACTACCACATAAGCGGCACACTCGTATCTGGAAGCTCGTTCGAGATTCTGCAGAGTGAAGTCGAGCCCGGTACCGGAAATCCCCGCGAGCAACTCCCCTCTCCCGACAAGCGCCGCGGCGACACCGGAGATCATCGCCTCGGACTCCGCCGCCGACAACTGATTCCACTCCCCCATTGTCCCGAGGATGAACAATCCATCCCCACCACGACTGACAACCCGATCGGCAATAGCGGCCATTGAATCAACGTCCGGGTGATTATCAGCGGTGAACGTGCTCACCGTGGCCGCATAAAATTTTTTCTTCATTCTCTTTCGCTTTTCTCGGTAGACGCAACCGCCTTGCCGGTAATGCCGGAGACAATTTCCCTTACCTCCGGGTTCTGGTTAAAAATCATCGTTTCATAAAGTTCCACCTCGGAGAGCTGTGGCTCAGCCGCAAGTTTCTCCAGATCCTGCTTCAAATCATATTTTGCGTCAGCGCCGAATGGTTTTTCGCGTGACAAATGCGCAAGTTCCCGGAAAACCCCGAGCCGCAGCGGTCGGGAACCGGTAACCTCTGGAGTGAAATAGCTGGAGAAATCATATCCCACCATCATCACCCCGTCAATCGCTCCATCCCGGAGAAGTTGCCGGTATGGTATCGGCAGATGCATGTGCATAGCGTACATCGGAGTGGAAATCGGTTTCACACCGACGGGCGGAGTCCAGTCCACTGGAGCCCAGCCGCTGAGGTAAAGCGGACGCCCCGAAGTGACGGCACGGCAGCGGCGGAGAAACTCCGCGACGCTCTCCATGCGTATCTCACCGAGTTTCCGGAGATCGGCTTTTTCCTTCCAGATATCGACGCCGTAGCGTTCGAGGTACTTCGCCCTGTTCTCGGGATTGTAGCCGTATTCCTGCGGATTCGGAACCGTCGCGTGGCTGCGCAAGTTGAAAATAAAACCGTCAAAAGGATAGCGGGTGAGTTCGGCAAAGCGTGCGAGCTTGTGCTCCATCACTTCCGGCACTGAATATTCCGCAATCCCGTAGTAGTAGCGAGCCGACTCGATCTCACCGACCGCGAAGCCGATGTTGCGCCGCCCGTAATCCCACCCCTCGGCAGTGGAGGCTTTGAAAGTCAGCGTCCCTTCGGGAATGTGCCCGGTAGCGGGATTGTCCACCGTCCAGACGGTGGGAACCACTTCCCCGGCGGAATTGTAAACCAGATGCTGGCCGCGACGCTGATTTTTATTGGTTCCCATTGTCACGTTGGCGGCATTGGTATCGAAGGGACGGGCGAGCGAGAGCTTCACGAACCCGGCGCTGATATTGAGATCGCCAAGTTCCAGGCGGTTGAAACCCTCCGGTGTCCTTGAGGCGGAAAAGGAGAACTTTCCCTCGTAGGGTTTGAAGGTCACATTGTCGTCGGAAACCAGTATGCGCACATCTTCTGCCTTGATCCGCAACGGCTTGCGTCTCTTCACATGATCGGTCATCACAATCCGGGTGATCGGCAGTTCCCGCGCTTTGCGGTTGAACTCGGCAAGTTTCTCGCCGGTGAGGGAATCTTTCAGCTGTTTCGGATCGCGCCAGGCGAAATATTCCGGATGCTCAAGAAACAGCGGAGTATTCATCGCATCGAATTTGCATTTCGCGGCCAGTTCAGCATACTGTTGATCGCGTGGGATAAACCAGTCCAGTCCGCCATCCTCCCAGAGGCTCTCCCATGCCCACACCTCCATACCGTATTTATGTCCGATGCGGATCGTTTCCACGCAGGGGTCGTACTTGCCGAGGGTGTTGATCAGCTTTTCGGCATTCTTCGGCGACGCCCAATGAAAACGCCCCTCTTCGCCGTACATCCGGGTCACGTTGGTGGGATAAAGGGTCAATCCCCGTACGTTGACGCGCAGATAGAGTTTTTTAACTCCGGTTTCAGCGACCTCCCGCAACCGTTCCTCGTAGACCTCCAGCGGCAGATATCCGGCATCTTTCGTTTCCGGATCGGAGAAGCAGTAGTCGAGAAAATCGATCGTGGTTGACACGGTGAAATCACGCTCTTCCTGCGTTTTCTCGGCGCCGGCAAACGCAAGCAGCGTACCGGTGGTCACAATTATTGCGGCAATAATACTTTTTCTCATCGATAAACCTTTATATCTGAAATATTCGTTTATTTTAACGTGAACTGATTTCATTCATTTTTCAAAAAGATTTTCACAATGTCCAGCCGATGATCGGATCATTGGTATCGTAATAGAACCTCACCACCGCCCCCGGGTTGTTGTCGTAATCGGCGGGATTGCTGCGCAGCTGGGCGAAGTATTCCGCCGGGGCGAGCGAAGAGACGTGGCCGTCGACATAATTAAGATTCATCCGGCCGGAATGACGCGCCGCCGGAGCCCCGGACACCGAACCTTTGTAAATACAATACAACTGAGCGATGGGTGTGGTGTTGGTCCGGAGCGAATCGACCGCTATCATGCACATGGAGGGGTTGACCACCGGACGGGTGTTGAGGATCCGGGTATCGGTGGCGGCCTCCCGAAGATAGCGTTGCCCGCGGTAAATTGTATTGAGCCCACCGCTGTAGGTTTCCGGTTGTGAATAAATCCCGTAGATATACTTCCAGGCTCCATCGCCATCGGTGGTGATCGGCTCCACCCGGGAGGGACACTGGAAAAGCGACCGGTTGTGCGGCAGGTAACCGAAGGTGCGCAAACAATCCGCCCAGCTGTAACGCCCCAGGCCACTCAAACCCGGCAGTTCAAAATTGTCGTTTTCGGCTCGGACCTGGTTACGCATCGGAATCATTCCCTCAAAATCACCGGCATAAAACAACATCCCCTGCACGCACTGTTTGAGGTTGTTGATGCAATTGCTGGTTCTCGCGGCTTCACGTGCCTTGGAGAGCGCCGGCATCAGCATCGCCGCCAGAATCGCGATGATCGCGATCACCACCAGAAGTTCGATCAGCGTGAAGAGCTTCTTTCCGGAACCACGACTTGTCATTTGTTCATACTTGTTCATTCTGATCCTCCCTTTTCCTTTCTGGATTAAAGATGTAATATATATTCATCCTGCCGTCCGGCACCCCCCATCAACTGCTTTTGCCGCCTCCACCTGGTATGACGGATGCCCAGCCGGGCATCAGACTTCCCCCCCGGAATCCACGGCAATTCTGACTGCGGTCAGACGCGGCGAACGCAGTCCAAGCCGCGCACCGAGCGCCAGCCGGTAGCGCGCGAATTTTCCTGTTCCCGAAGCCGCTCCCGGAGTAAACCACTCTCCCCACGCGGCCGTTTCCAACCCTTCCCGGGTGTCGGCAAACGCAAAGGAGATCCTCACCCAGGTGTCGGGAGGCAACTCTCCATCGATCTTCCATGAAACAATCCGGCCGCCGCCCAGCTCGTACGGCACCGAAAAATAGTATTCCTCCTCCCCCCGGTCAAGCTGATTTCCCGGTTCAACCGCGCTCAAACCATGCGGTCCGTCGGTGGGAAGCAGCGTCACCCGGCGCGAATCAAATCCCTCCGGACCATTCCACCATACCGCGCTCTCGTAGTGGTGATTGCCCCAGAACTTGTGATTGGCAACCGCGAGATCGACAAATCCGTCGTTGTTGAAATCACCGGCCAGACAGCCGGCAACGGAATGGGTATAGAGCAGTTCCCGGTCGCATTCGCGGAAATTACCCTGCCGGTTCCAGTAAAGGTAGCTCATGCAATCGCGATCCTTGCCGGCATGATAGCTGCCGGCGAAAACATCCAGCCAGCCGTCACCATTGAAATCTCCGACCGCAATCGAATCCGAGGCGTCGCTGCGCAATACCGTCTTACGCGCTTCGCTCAAACCCTCCGGGCCATTCCAGTAGATGTGCAGAAAGGAGTGCTGCGGCTGATGCGGCGGCAGTTCGCCGTTGGTCGGCAGGTCGGTGTGAGTGCCGATGATGAGATCGGGATAGCCGTTCTTCGTCAGGTCGGCGCACCGTGCGCAGGCCCCCTGGTAGACCGCCAGATCGGTGTGACGCTCCATCGAAAATCCTTCCGGTCCGCCCCAGAGAATGATCGAACGCTCGGTTCGGTTGCACGGCACCACCAGATCCAGCCAGCCGTTGCGGTTCAGATCGACCGCCACCAGCCAGCGGGCGTGGCCGCCGCGGCCGAGTTCGACGGTATAGAGTTCCTCGAAATCGCCGTCCGGAAGACAACGGAAAAACTTGATGTTCTCGTAGTGGTCGCCGACCGAGGCGATCTCCAGACAGCCATCCCGATCGAAGTCGGCAACCGTCGCCGCCCAGCCGATTTTTACCGGTAATTTCCGGGAACGTGCCGGTTCAAACCCCTCCGGGCCGAAGTGGTGAATAAACTGCCCCTCGTCCAGATGCAGCGCTTCCTCGGTGTTGTTGCAGATCACCAGTTCGGCCCAGCCGTCGTCGTCCAGATCCGCGGAAAACGTATCCACCGCGTTGCGACACGGCACCAGCGTCCGGCGTTCCGGATCAAAACCGTCCGGTCCGCCCCAGTAGATCACCGAAAATTCCGCACCCACCGCCGAACGGTCGTAGGTGTTGACAATCACCACCTCTTCGCCGCATCCGGGATTTTCCACCGCAAATACCCGTTTGGCAAATTCACCGGTCAGTTCACCGCAGCGGCGCAGAGTGCGATCCCCACCGCAACTGAATATCGGCGCCGGCATCGTGTAGCTCTTTCCCGCCGCCCCCTGAGCGAATATCACCCGGTTGCCGCTCAGCAACGCCGCGTCCACCGCCTGAAGCGTCGGCACCGGCGTCCGCCGCGAATCGGAATAACTTCCCTGAGCATTCCCCCAGTAGATGAAACTGTTCTGTCCGCCGTCCCGCGCCTCCGCGCGGGCGGAGATGATCAACTCGGGACAACCGTCACCGTCGAGATCCCCCTGCACCACGGAAACCGCCCGCGGCACATCCAGTTCCAGCACCTTTTCCAGTATCCGGCCGGTGGCGGCGAAAAATTCCACCCTCCGCCCGGTAATTCGCGTGAAGCAGCGGCGGCCGCCCACCTCCACGGTTTGCACCAGCCGCCAATCCTCAAGTTTGAACCCGGGCGCCACCCCGGCCTCGTCGGCCGGGACGGAGAAATCACACTCCGATTCCGGGAGTTCCGCCAGTTCGGTACAGCGGGCCGGGTTGAGCCCATCCGGCCCGCCCCAGTAGACCCGCATGGCCGACTCCCGATTTTTGCGGACAATTAATTCGTCAAAACCATCGCCATCCAGATCAACCGCCGCCACGCTCTCTCCGGCGATGGCGAGGTCGGTATAGCGCATCCATTCAAAACAACCGAGTTCGGTCGGAGAAAAGATCCGCACCACACCGTAACAGGGAAGCGTGAACGCCAGCGAAGGCGTCTTTTCTCCCGCGAACCTGCCGGCGGCCACCCCTTTCGCCCACGGCGCCGGCAGCCGGAGATGGCGCTTCTCGCTGAAACCTTCCGCTGAACCGAAGTAGATGTCCGCCGAAGCGAACGGCTGAGCCGCGTCGTAATGGTTGGCGATCACCAGATCGACAAAGCCGTCACCGGTGAGATCGGCGACCAGACCCGAAGAACCACCCTGCCCCGGCAGTTCCAGGCGCGAACCATCCTCTCGATACACATAGCTCGGCATCGCTTCATGATGATTCTGGGTCTGCGGAAAGGCCAGATCAAAATAGCCGTTGTGGTTGAGGTCGTACTGGAAGATCCGCTGCAGCACCCCCGCCCGGGACACGTAACAATTCTGCCCCGCATTTCCAAAACTGCCGGCGGAAAAACCAGCAAAACCACTCGTCAACCATTCCTGTTTCATTGCGCCTGAACTTCCCTTTCTTTGACGTTAAGCATTGGCTGGTTCAAGGTGAAAATCGTCAATCCCTGATATTTCTCCCGCGGCTGCTTCGGGCAGAAATAAAGCGCAATCCAGCCGATGATCAGCACCGTCGGCAACCCGAAGGCGAAACTTCGCGCCAGCGGCACATCGGTGATGCAGAAGTTACTGAAAAGCGCCCACGTTGCAAATACCTCGCATCCACCGGCGGCGAGTGCGGCAAACATACTCAGCGCAATCATCTCCAGACGCCGATTCCGGCGCCGGGCGTAGAGCGCCGCCGCGGCGGCCAGCAGCGCCACCGCGAGAGCGGTCAGCGGCCATGCGTAGGAGATCGGACCGCCCCAGCCCAGCGGTTCGCCGGGCTGCCAGTTGATTGTCGCCGCCGTCGAGGCGGCGTACCAGAACTTGTGGACAAAGGTCGTTCCGAACCCGTATGCGGTGAGGAACCAGATCAGCATCGAATTGGCCCGTTTGGAGAGCACCGCGAAAAGGAATGCCGGCAAAGTTGCTTCGCCAAGCAGCGCAAAGAGCGTTCCGACCTCGGCGGCGGTCGCTCCCAGCCACTGTCCGGCATATTCCAGTCCGAGACCGAGCGCAATCGCAACCACTCCGACCGCGAATGTCGCCCAGCGGGAAATCGACACCTCCTGTTCGCCGGTGAGATTGCGGTTGATGTAAAGCTGGTGGATTTCCTTGAGGTAGACCGTCGCCATCGAGTTCATTCCCGAATCAAGCGTGCTCATAATCGCCGCCAACATCGCCGCCATAAACAGTCCGGGAACCGGCGTCGGCAGCTGGGTCGCGACGAAGTGGAAAAATGCCCCGTCACCGGAATGAACCCCCGGATCGGGATTCTGATGGTAAAAGGCGAAAACCGCCAGCCCGATGAAAAAAATCGCCAGCGTATAGGGATAGGTGGAAAACGAGGCCACCAGCCGGGCCCGGAAAGCAGCACGCCAGTTGCGGGTGCTGAGAAAACGTTGGATGGTAATCTGATCACTGGCGGCAATACTCAGTTGACTGGTCACGAAATTGATCAGCATCAGCCAGAAGGAGAGCCGCACATACGGAGTGATCTTGTAGAACTCCTTTTCACCGAATTTGTTGAAAAACCGCCCGTTCTCCTGGGCGCATTCCAGCGCCCCGAGAAAGCCGCCGTCAATCCGGGTGCAGAGCGCGTAAATCACGATCACAAATCCCGCCAGCAGAACGAAAAACTGGATCACATCGGTCCAAACCACCGCCTTCATACCTCCCATCACCGTGTAGGCGGCGCCCACCACGCCGACCACCAGGATCGTCACTGTCGGCGGCCACTCATAGGCGCCCTCGAAAATCTTCGCCGTGGTAAAGAGCACCGACCCGAGGTAAAAAATGCGCCCGTACAGCGAACTGATCGCGACCAGTCCGCGGATCGCCGGAGAATAGCGGTATTCGAGGTACTCATACGGAGTGAAACTGCCGAGCCGGAAGTAGAACAGCGTGAACAAGAAGAAAAACGGAATCGCCAGCAGCGGCGTCAGCAGACTGAAGGCATAGAGCGACAGGCCGTTGTTGAAGACCTCGCCGGTGACCGTAACCATCGAAACCGAACTCACCACCGACATCATGCAGGAAAGGCCGACTGCCCACGGCGGCAATGCCCGTCCGCCCAGCAGAAAGTCGCCGGCGTTCTTTTCGCCGCGCGCGAACCACGCCCCCAGCGCCAGCACCACCACCATGTAGATTACGATAACCGCGTAATCACCCCAAACCAGAGTACGAGCAACTTCCATCAGCAACCGATCCTGTCTGTTCGCTATTTCTATGTTTGTATATAGAATAGTACAAACGGTGCTTTTTGTCAAGAGGAAAACGGGAAAAAATCGCAAATTTCTTTACTTATACATAGATATCCTCCTCGGAGGCTCGGCTGAACACCTTCTGTCAGCGGAAAACGGCTCGGAGAAGCGATTTGATTTTCATCCGGAATAATGATATATTAATAGTTTTGAAGTTACGGCGAATAGATTCGTCTTCACGGTTTCATAACTTCTTTCAGCCGGAAAGTCGAACCTTTGAACGCTGCGGTCATTTCGCCGCGCGGGAATCAGTCCATCAGTGCCGGCGGATAAGCCGCCGGGGGGATTTGCCGCCTGCGATGAAAGTGTCCGTCATTTTCCTCTTCCGGCAACTGAACTGCAATCAATTCAGCGGCCAAGTTCCGGGAAATATTTCGCCGTATCGCTTCATAACGGGGTTATTGTATGAAAAACCGATTCAGTAAAAGAAAACGCTTCATTGTATTTTTTGTCGGCCTGGTTCTGGCCGGTTTCGGAGTCGCCCTCAGCACCCGCCCGGGGCTGGGCACCTCCCCCATATCCAGCTTGCCATACGTAATGACATTCATTATCCCGGTAACTCTCGGAATGACTACCGTCGGACTGAACCTGCTGTTTCTGGCATTGCAGGCAGTGATTCTGCGGCGCCGTTTCCACTGGAGCCGACTGGCCCAGTTGCCGACCCTGGTGGGATTCGGTATCTTCATCGACCTCGGCATGTGGCTTTCCTCGTTTTATGTTCCGGAACACTATTTACTCCGAATCGCCGAGGAACTGCTGGGATGTTTGATGCTGGCCACCGGCATCGCATTTCAACTGCTGGCGAATATCTCTTTCATGCCGGGTGATGGTTTCGTCAGAACCGTTTCAGAAGAGTACAACATTCC